>CAZOUL010000021.1:0-9723 GCA_964583025.1 uncultured Candidatus Saccharibacteria bacterium | reverse complement strand
AGGCTTGAGAGGCGATACGTCGGACAATATTCCCGGCGTACCGGGCGTGGGGCCGAAGACTGCGAAGAAGCTCATTGCCGAGTTCGGGGATCTCGACGGATTGTACGGAGCGCCCGACTGTGGCGGCCGGTATGATCCCGCACTAAAAGAGCGCGTCGTTACCGAGAAACTGCGCGAGAAACTTTGCACTCACAAGGCGCAAGCCTTCCTTTCGAAACAGCTCGCGACCATCCACCCCGACGTGCCAATCACCCTTGATCTTGCTGCGACCGTTATCAAAGATTACGACCAAGAACAGGCGAAGGCGATGTGTGCCGAGCTCGGTTTCAAGTCGCTGATCCCACGGTTGCCAGAGGGCCGCACCCCACCGAAGCAAGCGAGCATGTTTTAGTCATGAAACTCCTAACCATTGAACAGCTCGACCAGGCGCTTGAACCGGTGCTGCGCAGTATGGAGAAGCGTGGGATTTGTTTGGATGTCGCTTATCTGAGCGAGCTCTCAACGAAGCTTTCTGAAGACGTGGAGCGGATCAAGGCCGAGATCATGAGCGCGGTTGGGCACGAGTTCAACGTTGATTCGCCGCGCCAGCTGGCAGAAGTCCTTTACGGCGAGCTCCGTCTCGACGACGGCGAGGTTCGGGTAGTGCGGACCAAAACGGGCAAGTCAACGGCGGCAGGTATCCTCGAGAAACTTCGAGAGGCGCACCCGGCGGTCCCGCTGATTCTCGAGTACCGGGAGAAGAAGAAACTTCTCTCCACGTACGTCGAGCCCCTCCCGAAGTTGGTCGATGACTCGGGCCGGCTGCACACCCAGTACCGGATCGATACCGCCGCCGGCAGGCTCTCAAGTAAGAACCCGAATCTCCAGAATATCCCAGTCCGCACCGAGGAAGGGCGGGAGATCCGCCGGGCGTTCGTGGCAGGAGCAGGCCGGGAGTTGCTCGCCATTGATTATTCCCAGATTGAGCTGCGGATCGCCGCTCACTTTTCTGGTGACCAGAACCTCATCCAGGCTTTCCAAGACGGTGACGATATCCATACCGCCACGGCCGAGATCATGGGGGTCGACCGGCGGGTGGCCAAGGCGATCAACTTCGGCTTACTCTTCGGCCAGGCGGCCTGGGGACTCTCCGAGGCCTTGAACATCAGCGTTGAGGACGCCCAGGCGTTCATCGACCGCTATTTCACCCAATTTCCGAAGCTGGCCGAGTGGATGGCGGCGATCAAAGCCAAGGCCCATGAAACCGGCTACGCCGAGACGCTCTTGGGCCGAAAGCGGTTTCTCTCCGCAGAACTCACCAGCAAGAATGCCAGCCTACGGGCGTTTGCCGAGCGGGTTGCGATCAACCATCCGATCCAGGGAACCGAAGCAGAAATCGTGGCGCTGGCAATGATTGAGATCGAGAAAACGGTGAAGGAAAAAGACGCGGCAATGCTCTTGCAGGTGCACGACGAGCTTGTCTTTGAGGTGCCGGCGGGTACCGCGGCTCCGATGGCCAAGACACTCCAAGCGATCATGGAAGGCGTGATCGATCTCAAGGTGCCGATCGTCACCGAGGCCAAAGCCGGTCCCAACTGGGCACAGATGGAGCCAGTCACACGCTAATCGGTTCTCAGACATACACCGTTCACTGTTTTCTGTTTACCGTTTACTCTGAGACTATGATTCTCTTTTTCTACGGTGAGGACTCGTACCGGAGTTTCCAGAAGCTCAAAGATTTGAAGATCAAGTACGTTGACGCCAGTCTCGGCGACACCAATCTCACTACCATCGATGCTGCGGCCGCCAAGCCAGCCGATTTGGCCGGGCAGCTCTTCGCCCTGCCATTTCTGGCTAAGACCCGGCTGGTGGTACTGCCCGAGCTTCTCTCGAAGGGGAAGAAAGAACTCCAGGAGAAGGTGATCGAGCTGCTTCCCAACATTCCTGAAACGACGGTGGCGGTGATCTACGAACCCGGGGTGCCTGACCGGAGAAGCAGGCTCTTCAAGGCCTTGGCGAAAGAAGCGACGGTCCAAGAATTCACGCCCTTGGCGGGCCGACAGCGCTCAGCCTGGATTGGCCAGGAATTGTCCCGATTCGGGGCGACAATTACTCCCGATGCCGAGCACGAGCTCGCCGCTCGGGCAAGCGGCGACACCTGGGCCTTGGCCACGGAGCTGGCCAAACTGGCCACCGCGGTGTCTGACCGCCCAGCTGGTAAGCGGATCATTGACCGCCCGCTCGTCGAGGCGTTGGTCGCTCGGACCCCGACCGAGGCCATTTTTGCCCTCACCGACGCCTACGTCGCCCACAAACCAGCCCGGGCCCTCTCGACGCTCAGGACGCTCCTTGCCCAGGGTGAGAACGAGCAAGCGCTCGTCGGCTTGGTGGCAAGTTCGCTTCGGTCGCTGCTTCTTATTCGCGACGCCCTCGATCACGGCCACACGAGCCAGGCAGCCATCGCCCAGGCATCAGGGCTCAAGCCATTCGTGGTCGGCAAGCACCTGGCAGCTGCCCAGAAGACGAGCTCGCCCGACCTTGTCCGATCATTCCAGCTTCTGGCTGATCTCGATGTTGCGACGAAGACTGGTATGATTGGGGCAGACATAGGGCTTGAGCTTTTCCTACTGGGGAAGCTCAATCTGAGAAGGCCATTCCTTCTGAACGAGGCCTAAGCTCAACTATCAACATCCTAGGAGGGCGTCTGCCGAGTGTTGGGATTTACTGGAAGCAGCTGGTGAGTTTTCTCTCGCTGGCGTTAGTCATAGGGCTGGGGTTTGCCTACGTCCGTTCTCAGGCGACTGAGGCCTCGGGCCGACCGCCAATCCCCAATACCACCGTTGCCCAGCTCGCCGTTGAACTCAGGGATGGCGGTGGCGCGCTGATCAACGGGGAGCGCTATCATGGCCTGGTGAGCTTCGAGCCTCGGGGGGACGTCTTCTACCTCCAGGCCTACGATGCCGACGGCGCGTTCG
Organism: uncultured Candidatus Saccharibacteria bacterium; assembly: GCA_964583025.1. Classification (GTDB taxonomy): domain Bacteria; phylum Patescibacteriota; class UBA1384; order JACPKC01; family JACPKC01; genus CAZOUL01. The sequence goes on along the minus strand of CAZOUL010000021.1, from coordinate 6,769 downwards.
TCAATCAGCTCTCGGTGAGCGTGACCTATCCGCGGGATGTTCAACCAAGCCAAGTCATTGCCCGCCACTTCGCTTCCTTCGGTGTACAGCTCTCCGAGCCTGAAATCATCTCGTCCCGCCAAGTGGTCTTCACCGCCTTCGGCCTGCAGCCGACCTCAACGTATCGGGTGGAGCTGGTGCTGCCGGAGGGGACCATCCAGCCGTCACTTGTCCGGCAGATGATCGACGGGGCACGCACCTTGCCATTGCCGGTCTGGACGGCGATTGCCGTGGCAATGCCGGTACTCGCGACCTTCGTGCTCTTGGGCATGCTCGCTGCCGCTCGTCGCACTTGGCGGGCGCCGGCAACGAAGAAAGAGCGCGCCGAGCCGCCGGCTGACCTTCCTCCAGCGGTGGTCGGCGTTCTCATGCAAGGGCGGGTCTCGCCGCGCTCGCTGGCGGCGACGCTGCTCCATCTTGCGACCCGTGGGTATCTGGTGGTCACCCACCGCCAGTCAGGGTTCGCTTTTACCAAGCGGCCGGTCGTTGACTCGGTCCGCGATGAAACTGGCCACGTCTCCTCGCCAACACTCAACCGGTTCGAAGAAATTTTGCTCGACAAAATGTTTCTCCCGGAATCAGACAAGGCGACGATGGCTGACATCCAGCTTCGCATTGGCCGGCACGTCTACTCGAGAAAGGTTGCCGAAGTCTACCTGGAGATGTACCAGGGGGCAGTCGACCAAGGCTGGTTTGTCCGGGATCCGCAAGCGATCTACCGGCGATTCCGGGCTCTCTCCCTGGGTGTGATTGTCGGCTCGGTGCTCGGTTTCCTGGTGAGCCTGGCCTTCGGCCCCGAACCCTTCACTTACCTCTTAGGCTGGGCAGGGTTGTTCTTCGTGGGTATCGTCATGTACCGCATCACTCCCTTCCTCCCCCGCCGGACGAACGGCGGTGATGCCGCCTACGCCGAGTGGGCAGCGTTCCGCACCTTCCTCATGAACCAACAGCCACTTGGGAACGTCTCCGAGCCCCAGAAGCTGTATCAGCGGTTTCTCCCCTACGCCGTGATCATGGGGGTCGAGGTGGAGTGGACCGAGCGCTTCCGCCAGTTGCCGTTCAAGACACCGGAGTGGTACGTGGCGGTTGAAGACATTGAACGGATCGAAGACTTCGCCAACTCCCTCTTCCCGTTCATCGGGACCGTGGCCAGCGATCTCTCCAAGACCCGCGAACCTCACGCGATCTAAGCTAGAGTGCGGCAGTAAGTGAACGGTTAGCCGCGAGGAAAATGCGGCACGCTTGATGTCCAGAAGTGGCTGAGGCCGGCAAGGCTTTCGCCTGGTTGGGGGTAGCGTCCTGAGCTGGTTCGGTCGTAGACACCATAGGGATCGAGCCGCTCTCGCTCACCAGTAGCCAAGTTTTTCCGATGTAACTCTACGTGAAGCTGAGGTATGCCGTTCGTCTGGCCAGAGGCGCCACAGCAGCCGAGCCGATCGCCCGATTGGACAGGTTCGCCAACTCCCTCTGCCCCAGGCTTTGGGAGGAGAGGAATGTCCGCAATAATCTCGTCGAGGTGAGCGTAGATCGTTACATACTGCACCGTATCGAACTCGCGGCTGTAGATGCTCACAAACTCGCCCCAGGTCGTACTTCTGCCTCGGAACGCCACGCCGTCGTGCATAGAAAATACGTCGAACGGTTGAAGGTGCCCGTCGATACTCAGGGCGTAGTCGATGCCTTGATGAGGAGCGCCAGGCTCATCACCCAAGACGCCATCGTACGCCGCAAAGCCCTCTACTAGCCGGACCCGTCGGTCGATGAACGGATAGCAAGCGAGGCAGCGGTTCAATCGACTGGATCTACCCATGGCACCATCATGAACCAAGAATCAGGAATTATGAACCACTAGAACGCCGGTTGGGCGATAAAGCCGAAGGCTTCGCCGGAAAGGACGGCCCGGGAGACGCCAATTAAGTTGTGCTCGGGGACTGGGCCAAAGAATCTCGAATCGTTGGAGTTGGGCCGGTTGTCGCCCATCACGAAGTACTCATCACCACGCATGACCCGGACGAGGTCGGGGATGGTCGGCGTGAAAGCGGGGATGTACTTCTCCTCGAGTGGTTGGTCGTTTACGGAGACCACGTTGTCTTTGATCTCAATTTTTTCTCCGGGTAAGCCGATCACCCGCTTGATAAACTTCCGGTTCTCCGGATCGCCCGGAAACTCAAGGACCACGACGTCGCCTCGTTGGGGCTGGCTCACCAGGTAGGTGAGGCGGTCGACGAGGATAAATTGGCCGTCTTCAAAGCTCGGATACATGCTTTCGCCCGAAATCCGAAAAACGGTCGCAACGAAGATGTTAGCGAGAATCGCCAAGAGGATTACGACGAGGATGCCTCGAACCAAGGCAAAGGCATAGGAGAGGCCGCGGTAGAGCCGCTCTGAGCCGGTGAGTTGCTTGCCTACTTTTGGCGAAACCGGTGTGGTCGGCCCAGCAGCTGATTCGTGCTGGCCGATGGCGGTGGGGGCAACGGCCGGCTTCTGCTGTTTGGGTTGCGGTTCGTACGGCGCCGGCCCTTTTGGTTGGTTGGTCCCCTCTTGGTTCATGAAGCCAGTATACGTTGTTCTTTTTCTTCTCGCACTTTTTTAGAAAAAGTGCGCAAAAATCGTGATCGTTTCGCTTGCTCGTGAAGCCGAACTGGCCCTCATGCTCGCAGTGAATTCCGATCCCGCCCTCGGATCTGTTTCAGATGATGGCGGGATTGTCGGACAGCACGGCTCGTCGTTCTGACTATCTCGCGCCAGTCCGGATTCGTGCGCGGCTCTCTCAAATGAGCGCAACTCTTTTAGCCCTCCTCTCCCTACAGAAAACTCGGATCGTCAAGATGAACCCCTCCTAACACATGCGTTGATAAAAAACAGACCTCCTCAGGAGGTCTGTTGTAAGATTGGTTTGTTGTTAGACGTTCTTCTTGGTGCTCGTTTTGGCGGCTGGCTTCTCAGTTTTACCCTTGGCTGGTGATTTGCCGGCGCTTGGGCGCTTAGCCGTGGCGACACCGACGGTGCGGGCGAGCTTCGACTTCATCCGGGCGGCCTTGTTCTTATGGATCAGGCCTTGCTTGACGGCTTTGTCGATGTACGAGGTCGTTTGGGCAACGGTTTCCTTGGCCGCAGTCTTGAGCGACCGCTTGAGGCGGAGCTTGGTCGTGCTATTTCGGGCAGCGCGGGTTTTCGATTGGCGCAACGCTTTCTTCGCAGATGAGGTGTTTGGCATGAGATTCCTCTTCGTGTGACTCGTGGCGCCAACTATAACGCAGACCCTCGCTCTTGACAAGGAGCCAAGGCCCTCCTATGATGACCGGCTTACCAGCGATGAAGGGGCATGGCCCCTTTTTCATATCCCTCACTTGTATGGAACCAACCCCGAAACAGCAAACGATTGAACTCATCCGGGCTGCCAAGCGGATCGTCGTGATGACCCACCAGCATCCAGACGGCGACGCGATCGGCTCAATGCTCGCCCTTGCCTTGGCCTTGAGAAAGCTCGGCAAGGAAGTGACGCCGATCTGCGCCGATCCAGCCCCGCCGACCTTCCAGTTCCTGCCAGCAACCGATCAGATCACCGACCAGTTGGCTGCCACGAGCGAGTTCTTGATCTCAATTGATACCGCCGATATCGAGGTCGATAAGCTTGGCTACAAGAACGTTCCGGAGGAAGGGAAGCTCAACATTGTGATCAAGACCCTCCGCGGGCGGATCACCCAAGATAAGGTTACCCTCAACCCCGGCGAGGTTTCAGCTGACTTGCTGTTGGTTCTTGATACGAACGACGTCGAGCGGCTCGGCTCGATCTACGAACGCTACAGCGACCTCTTCTATCAGACGCCGATCGTCAACATCGACCATCACCCTGGCAATGAGTACTTTGGCAAGGTCAACTGGGTCGATCTCTCGGCCACCAGTACGGCCGAGATCCTGGTGTCGCTTCTGGAATCACTCGCCGCTGCCCCGAAGGGGAGCTCCGGGAAGGGCGAGTCGCTCCTCGACGCCGATATCGCTACCTTGCTCTTGGCCGGCATTACGACCGACACTGGGAGCTTCCAAAATACCAACACCACGCCGAAGTCATTCACCGTAGCGGCCCAGCTCGTGGCGGCCGGCGCCCGGCAGCAGGAGATCGTTCAACATATCTACAAGACCAAGCCGCTCTCAACCCTCAAACTCTGGGGGAAAATCCTCGGTAATATCCAACACGACACTGAGCACCGATTCATCTGGTCGACCGTGGCCAGTGCTGATTTCAAGCACTTCGAGGCATCGGAAACTGAGACTTCTGGCGTGATCGACGAGCTCTTAAAGACGGTTCCAGGCATTGATTTTGCCCTGCTCCTTTCTGAGCGGTCGGGGGGATTGTACGGGAGTCTGAGAGGGGTGAAGAAAGGGGTGTCAGTCGCCCAAGTGGCAAGCCTCTTCGATGGGGGCGGCCATGAGATGGCAGCAGCGTTTCGCATTCCGAGCGGGTCGCTCGCCGAACACGAACAGGAAGTGATCGCTAAGATCCGCTCGCATCAAGCCGGTGAGGCCGAACCGTCGAGCGGCCAATTAGGAAACGAGAACCAGGAAGTTCCCGAGAACAGCGACGACGATGATCATGCGGGCGATGGCGGCCGTCAGAAGATTCCGAGCCTCGACGAGCTGAAGGCCCGGCAGGCCAGCTTGAGCGGCAGCAGCTCCTCTAGTTCTTAGGGCTAGTTGGTTGCCCGCGCCTCGGGGATCTGGTACGATGCCGGTGTTTTCACCAAGGAGCTAGTTATGGCCACGAAGAAATCCACCACCAAATCCACCAAGGCGCCGAGGAAGGCGTCGACCGCAAAGTCAACGAAGAAGCCAGCGGCTCAAAAAGCAGCGCCGAGGAAGGCGTCGGCGAAGTCGCTCGTTGAAAAGTACCGCACCCACAAGGGTGACACTGGCTCGACCGAGGTCCAGATCGCTCAGATCTCCGAGCAAATCGACACCCTGGCCAAGCACCTGAAGACCCACGCCAAGGATCATGACTCGCGCCGGGGATTGATTATCATGGTCGGCAAGCGCCGCCGACTCCTCAACTACCTGGCTCGGAACGACGAGAAGATCTACCAGAAGCTGATTGGCGACCTAAAACTCCGCAAATAACAACCATGCACCGAGCACCAGGAGGCTCGGTGCTTCTTTAGGCGAGGATGAGGGACTGAGTAAGCGCGTTGTCTCCGACCAGCTCGGAACCAGCTCCCTTACTGCGTCCTCCTCGCCAGAAAGTGAGGACAGATGGAACCAAAGACATTTCGCACCGAGTTCTGCGGCAAGGAACTCACCTTTACCGTGGGCCAGATGGCCGGGTTGGCCACCGGCGCCGTGACCGTGACCTATGGCGACACCGTGGTGCTCGTCACCGCCGTGGTCGGGGATGAGCCTCGGGAAGGCGTCGACTTCTTCCCGCTGATGGTTGATTACGAAGAGCGGCTCTACGCTGCCGGGAAAATCAGCGGTTCTCGCTTCATCAAACGCGAAGGCCGCCCTTCGGAAAAGGCAATCTTGAACGCCCGTTTGATTGACCGTCCGATCCGCCCACTTTTCCCGAAAGGATTCCGTAACGACGTCCAAATCATTGCGACGATCCTCTCAATCGGCGAGAACGACCCAGACATGCCAGCGATGCTCGGCGCGTCGGCAGCGCTCTCCCTCACCCATGCGCCATTCCAAGGTCCGATCGCCGGGGTGCGCGTCGGCCGCTCTGCCGAGGGCGAGCTCATTTTTAACCCGACGATTGCCGAGCAAGAGGCGAGCGACCTCGACCTCGTCGTGGCGGCAACGCCGAAGCGGGTGATGATGCTCGAGGCCGGGGCCAAGGAAGTTCCTGAGTCAGTCATCCTCGAAGGCATCCGAGCCGCCCACGCCGAGATGCGGCCGGTGTTTGAGCTACAGGAGCAACTACAGCGCGAGGTGCGGCCGGTGCTCGATGCCGAGCATGCCGAGGAGACCGTGATTGCCGGTACTGAACTCCATGTCGAGCTTGCCGCTCATCTCGGCGACAAGCTGCGCGAGGCGATCCGCCAAGTCGACAAAGACAAGCGCACCGAACTCTTGAAGCAGCACGAAACCGAGGTCCTCTCGACGTTTGAGGGCAACTACAAGCAGGTCGACATTAAATCGACCTTCGGTGCGTTGGTCGAGCAGGAAGTGCGGCGGGCGGTGCTTGAAGAAGGGATCCGCCCGGATGGCCGAAAGGTCGACGAGATCCGCCAGCTCTCCTCAACGGTCAGCCTGCTGCCGCGCACGCACGGCTCGGCGCTCTTTAGCCGGGGTCAAACCCAGGTACTCTCGATTGTCACCCTCGGTGGACCCGGGATGGAGCAGGTGATCGAGACAATGGAGGAGGAAGGCGAGAAGCGGTTCATGCATCACTACAACTTCCCGCCCTTCTCGGTGGGTGAGGTGAAGCCTCTCCGTTCAGTGGGCCGGCGAGAAATCGGCCATGGGGCACTGGCGGAACGGGCGGTTGAAGCGGTCTTGCCAGCAAAAGACCAGTTTCCCTACACGATCCGAGTGGTCTCCGAGGTCCTCTCCTCAAACGGTTCCTCCTCGATGGCCTCGACCTGTGGAGCGGTCCTCGCTCTCATGGATGCCGGGGTGCCACTCAAGGCGCCGGTCGCCGGCATTGCGATCGGCCTGCTCACCGAAGAGGGATTTAACGACGACGCCGACAAGGGGTATCAGTTGCTCACCGACATTCAGGGCATCGAAGACTTTG
>CAZOUL010000020.1:0-9819 GCA_964583025.1 uncultured Candidatus Saccharibacteria bacterium | reverse complement strand
CAAGCACCTCGCGGAGTGCCGCCTGCAAAATGTGGGTAGCGGTGTGGAGACGCAGGACCCGCTTGAGCTCAGTTTCGTCCGCAGCCTTGAGCTCGCCCGTATCCAGAATGAGACCATGTCCACCGAATTTCTTCTCCGAGCCGGCCCGGGACACCTCCTGGTGTTCGGCCACACGAGCATCGAGCGCCTGCTCGAATTCGGCACGGTCAAGATGCTGGACGTGGTGCTCAATCAACTCATACCCGAGTTCGAGCGGCAAGGCGTGGCTCTGGTAGGCAAGAAAGGCAAGCTCGGCCACCTCACGGGCGCCGGCGACCGGCGATTTCTCAAGAGACTTGGCAATGAACCGCTTCGCCCGTTCCAGCTGGGCGCTGAACTTCGATTGCTCGGCAAGAAAGACCTCGGCCACCGGGGTCTCGGTCAGATGAGGATAGTTGCTCCCGTAGGTACTCACCACGGCCTCGATGGCGGTCGCCCAATCGAACGGGTCGAGGCGGCCGGCCGTGTGGACCGCCCGGCGAATCAGCCGGCGAAGTACGTAGCCACGGTCTTTGTTCGAAGGCTCCACGCCGTCGGCAATGAGAAACACAGCTGCTCGAACATGGTCGGCGACCAGGCGAACATCGCGGTCGGCATGGGCGAGCGAGCCAGGAGAGATCGCAGCGAGAAGCGGCTGGAAAAGGTCGATTTGGTAAACAGAATCAAGGCCGTTGACGACCATGAGCACCCGCTCCAGGCCCACGCCGGTATCAATATTCTTCTGGGCCAGTGGTACATAGCTGCCTTCCGCCGTTTTATTAAATTCCATGAACACGTTGTTCCAAATCTCTACCCATCGGTCATCGCTGCCTGGCAACGAGCCAGCCGGTGGCTCTTCACTACCCGTCCAAGCAAAAATTTCCGTCGTTGGTCCGCAAGGCCCAGCAACGTGGACCGGTCCCCACCAATTATCCTCGAGGAGCTCATCGATCCGCTCCATGCCGAGTGACTGCCAGATCTGCTTGGCCTCTTCGTCAACACCTACTCCGCGGCTCGGGTCTCCGGCAAAAATCGTCACGGCCAGCCGTTCCTTGGCAAGTCCCAACTCCTCAGTAACAAATCGGTAACTCCACTCAATCGCCTCGCGTTTGAAATAGTCACCGAGCGACCAGTGGCCGAGCATCTCAAAAAACGTCAGGTGGGTGGCATCGCCGACTTCCTCGATGTCGCCAGTCCTGAGGCTCCGCTGAATATTGACGAGCCGGCTGCCGTCCGGATGGGCGTCGCCGAGAAGGTAGGGGATGAGCGGGTGCATCCCGGCGGTCGTGAAGAGAACCGAGGTATCTTGGGCAGGCACAAGCGACGCCTGGCCAATTGCAACGTGCCCCTGGCGAGCATAGAACGCTAAGAATTTCTCACGGAGTTCTTGGTGGGTCATTGAGGCTCCTAGTTCTCGAGGCGCTCAAGAATTGTCCGGGAAATAACCTGCAGAATCCGCGTAGCCACTGTCTCTTGCTGGGCCCGTTCGAACGGATCGATATCAGCCAGCCGGATCTGATAGAGCTCCTCGTAGGCTTTCTTTGCCGCGAGCACCTTCTCAACGTAGCGCAAGCTCTCGAGCGGAACGGTTGAGCGATCCCCGGCCTGGTATCGATCCCCGGCCCCGCCGCCGCCATTGTAGGCAACAATCGCTGGCGCCAAATCTCCCTGGTAGCGCCCCATGAGTCCCTGCAGATGAAACGTGCCGTACTTGATATTGGTGGCCGGATCATAGAGCTGGTCTATCGTGAAGTCTGCGTCGCCCATCCGCCGGGCAATGCCCTGGGCGGTCGCAGGCATGAGCTGCATGAGGCCCCGCGCCCCAACATGAGACGTTGCTTCAGGCCGGTAGCGGCTCTCAGCGTAAATAACCGCCGCAACTAGAAACGGGTCAAGCTCGTGGACTTTTGACTCGGCGATGATGAGCTCTTCGTAGGCCAACGGATACTGCAGTTCGGCGAAAATTCGGGGCAAAGCGAAGAAAATGAGCCACACCGCTCCAAGCACGAGTGCAATGATAACTATCCCCTGGACAAAGGAGCGTTTCGGAATTACTGCCTGGTGGTTGTGGATCTGGGTCATTGTCGTTGCCTTATGGTGCTGGCGGCAGGACTCGAACCTGCACGAGGTGTTACCCTCAGAGGATTTTAAGTCCTCCGTGTCTACCGTTCCACCACGCCAGCCAGATTCCTCCTGTTCTGCCTAGTATAACAGGAGTAGAATACCCTGTCAGCGAGCAAGTGGAGCCAAGGGGGTGAGTTCAAGTGCCGGCAACGGCTGGTACGCAGGAAGTTGGACCGGCAACGGCTCAGGCCTGCCAGGAATAATCTGCCAGCCGCCACCCCTCGCCTGAAAGCGGCCACCGAACGAGAAACCGGCTGCTTTCTTGATGCCGCCGCCGCCGAACAGGTTGGCGAGTGCCGAGACGTCCACGGCGTCGCACTCTGTTCGTACCGAAGCCTTGATCCGGCCGTCGGCTTGCTCGTAGAAGAGGATGGTTGCCCTGGCCTCGGGAACGGTGTTAATGAGGTTCACACACCCGGCCAGATCTTCTTGGAAAGCGTCGGATACTCGAAAGTCCTCCTGGGTAATCACCGACGTGACGAGCTTGAGCGTTGGATGATACTGGATCCTTGAAAGGGCAATCCCCCAAAGCCGCAGGGAAGGCACGGTTCGGAAACAGGCGACATTGCCCGCAACGTCCTTGAGGCTCGCGCCCGCACTCATCAGCGAGGCCGCTTGCTGCAGAACGGCAATGCTCGTATTCGAGTGCTTGAAGCCTCCGGTGTCGTTGTACAAGCCGGTGAGCAAACAAGTGGCAATGGCTGGACTGAGAGCGACGCCGAGCTGCTCGATGAGGGGCAGCATGAGCTCGGCGGCAGACGATGCCTCGGTATTGACATAATTGATCGAGGCAAGCTTATGAAGGTCGTTCCGCTGGTGGTGGTCGATGTTTATCACCCGCCGGTGCCGCTTGGCCACTGCCCGCACCCGATCAGGCATACCGGTGCGCTTGAGGTCGCCACAGTCGACGGTCACGATCGCGTCGTAGTGGCCGAGCAGGCAATCCGAGCGGATCTCTTCGACACCTGGGAGAAACTGAAAGGGAAGCGGCACGGGATCCACGCAGGTCACCTGGACTTCCCTGCCGAGCGCTTTCAGGGCATGGGCAAGTGCCAACGAGCTACCAATCGCGTCGCCATCAGGGTGCTCGTGGGTAATCACTAATACTCGCTCACTGGCCGCCAACGTCGCGGCGGCACAAGCACGGAGTGTGGCGAGCGCGTCAACCGGTTCGTTCATACGTGAGCATTACCGTGTCGCCAAGAGATACACTTTACGCTCATCATCAGGTAGGTCGCACTTACTGATCTTCAAGAGTGGTAGCTGCTCGGGTACTTGGCCTTCGATTTTCTCCACGAGGGTCGGGTCGTCCAAGCCGCAGAGCACGACCACCCGTGGCTCCACCGAACCGATCAGCTTGGTGATCTTTTCCAGCTCTTCCTTCACGTTTCCGCCGAAAGTCACGAGCATGATATCGACGTTCTCAAGGTTTTCGAGCTCTTCGGGCGTCACCGCGCGCTGGGTTTTGCTGAACGCGGCGACAATCATGTCTTCAATGTGCAGGTGGGTCACGTTCGGCCCAACCTCTGCAAACACCTCGCTCACCTCGTACTCGCCCGGTCCGGGCGCTTCAAACTCGTTGATGCGAAACACGTCATTGAGTACGACCGTCGCGGTCTTGGTCTTCAGCTCGCACTCCCCTTGGGCCGTGAATTGGATCGTCATAGCGGGATACCTCGCTGGGAATTGAAGATTCCTACATTAGCGTAACTTCCTCTCCACAGGCAACTCTCCTCCCGAAGGCATAGAAAAAGCCCCGTGGGCGGACTGGAACACGTGGTTCCGGTCACCCAACGGGGCTTGAATGCCGCCGATTCCGGAAATTAATTCTCCGAAAACGACTGGCTCTTAAGGTAATGAAGATGGAAGGTTTCGTCTTCCACCTTCTTGCGGCGAATGTACTCTTGGATCCCGACGACGTTGGAGCGTTTGGATTCAATGAGCAGCAGCACGCCGCGGGAAAAGTCGTGGAGCAAGTAGCCGGCCAGCAGGCCCCCGAGCAGGGTCAGGTCTGGGTGCAACTGGCGGGCGAAACTCGCCCCCAGAATCCCCAGACCAAGGTAGAAGGGCAGCCGCCAAAGGAGCTCCCTCACGAGAGCTGCTCTTCAAGTGGCGGCAATCCAGCCCAGCCGCGGAGCTGATCACGGGTGAGCTGGAGATTTCGAGCTGCCGGTCCGAATACCCGAAGCTGGAAACCTTGTTCTACGACGAGGTCAACCGGAAACTGAATCCCGGCCAACTCGCAGGTGAGGTCAGTGAGGAGGCCGATCACCTGCCACTCCTGGCCGTTTCTACATGCCGAGATAAACTCGACATCCGAAAAAGCCAGCTGGCCGTGCAGGTCTGGCCGACCCTCGATGACCGCCCCGGTCTCTCTGAGTACCCTTATCAGACGCCGATAAGAGAACTCATCGAGCCAGAGTTCGCCAAGTGCTCCCAGTCGCTGACTCACTTCTTGCCTTGCTTGCTCCGGCTCTTGTCGGATCAGCTCGCAATACTCAGCGAAAGACATGGCAAGCTCTCTTGCGCGTCCCATCAGTTGGTCGAGGACGTAGTCCCAGACCTGGATGGCGCCCTCGCTAAGTACCTCACCTCGAGAATTTGCGCCTTCAAAACACTGGAGCGTCTGAAACAACGCCCAGTCACCGCGGTCAGGCCGGGGTCGGATCATTGGCTGCCTCCTCCCGGAGCTTCCGCTCGACGACACCCTTTGACAAGTTTTGCCATGGAAAGCGCTACTTCGTCGATTAGTCTTTGTTTCATCCCTTTTTCCCCTCTCGCATGTCTCCAAGTTGTAAAACAACAAAGAGCGAACCGCCCCGGACTGTCCCGAAAAAATCGGGACCAGGAGAAGTCCGAAGCGAGTCGCTCCTTATTGGTAACGTGGCAGTATAGCCGCACTCACCCGAGAATACAAGATCTCTTGCGCCGCCCCAAGCAGGACGGCGCAAGAGCCTTACTCGGCGGTCACCTCGCGGTGCTCGCCGGTTTCCCGGTCTTCTTCAAAAATTCTCACCCGGTACTGCGGGCGCTCCTCAATAATTTGGTACTTGATCTTCGCGCTTTCAGTGATCGAATTCAGGAATGCATTCACGCTTCTTTCCTCCAAAGATAGTCTTCTGATGCCTCCATCGTGTGATGTCAGCATCAGGGAATACCTCAGGAAAGCATCGGAGTCTGTGGGTACCAGTGGAGCCGCCACCACTTTTACAATGTAATAAAAGCGGCGGAATCCCTCCGAAGCCCAGCCAGAAAGGTGGGCGAAGGGAGATTGAGGCTATATCACAGACTCCGCAACTCACCCGATGTAAAGAAAAAGGAGACTGGTTCCAGGCAGTCTCCTGAGATAAATATTGGCCTGACTGTTTTGAGTGTCTTCTGTTTCCTCAATAAAGAGCCAAGGCCGTGTCCAGGTCGTATTCGCCCTGAACAAGCTCGTCTTCATCCTCGTCCACAAACCGACAGATTATCTCGTCGATCTGTGAACTTAGGAGCGGGACGACGTAGAGATGCTCGAAGGAGTCGATCTCCTTCTTGCGGAATCCCGGACAGATGGGAAAGACTTGTCGTCTGAGCAGCCGACGCCCTTTCCGAACTGGACGGGAAGTGGTTCCGAGTAACAGCACCCAGAATCCTTCACGAGCAAAACTCATAAAAGATTCTCCATCCTCATCCTCACAGAGCTCGACGGCTCTGAACACTTTAATTTCCCTGGATAAGGAGTATTTTTCTCGGAGCTCTTTCTCGTCCGCAGTCCCCCCGACCTGAAGCACCGAGAGTCCCTGTTCGATTATCACGTCCAGGTATTCTTCTCTCATTTGCTTCATTTCTCTGCGGATTCTTTCTACCCCCCATAAAGGAGTCCCCCCATTTACTTCCCCTAGAATTGTCAAAGAACGCACCTTGCCTTCCTTCTTATTTCTACCCTCGATCCCAGGATATCGAGCGTAGAAAAAGAAGCGGCAGGCCCGTGTGGGTCCTGCCGATCTTTGATCAGTGGGGAGTGCGAGGCACTCGTTGTCGTGGTTGTAGTGTCACAAAATAAAATGATACCAGAACCTCGCAACCCCCGCTGTGGATACAAGAGACAGGGGGAGATGCTCGAAAGTATCTCCCCCTGTTTTATTTCTTCATCAATGCCTGGGCAAAGCTTGCCCAGGCGAATGAGGCGCACATCAGCGCCCACCAAATGCCAAGCTCAAAACTCGACATTCCTCCACCCCCTTTCCAGAATTTTCAGTACCCCTGTGGCCCCCGGTGTAAACCGGGGAAAACCATGAGTGGGCCCCCTTGGTGTTGTGCCCCTCTATGGGCTGGCTCCTGCACGGATGCACGAGCGCAGCATGCCACAGGGCTACTGAAAACGCGGCGCCCAACGTTCTCACCAAGAGAAGTTTGGGTGCCGCCCCGGTGAGAGACCGGTGAAGACGCTCGGGCTGCCATCGAATCTCGAAGAGATTGGAGTGCTTGCGTCGTCACCACCAGCCTCCCACCGGGGTCGGAAATTCCACCTATCCTTCCCGCCATTACTCCGTTCCCAATGGGGAACCCCCGACGGTACTAGGAAAGCGGGCGCTCTAGGCGGATTACGGGTGACGGGTCCGCTCCTAGGCAGAACCTAGAAGGCCGTGACTCCTCGTCACCCCTAACCCGCCCCGTACTCGATCGAGTACGGAACGAGCAGAAAACAGAAGGTGCCTGGCACCACGGATGATGCCATCACCTCTATCCCTGATACTCCTTGGGTTCGCACCGGAAGTAAGCCTTCCAGTAACCGCCAAACCTCGTATCAGTTGCCACACTGTGGTAGTGACCACGTAGGATTCGAAAACTAATTCCCAGAGCCCCTTACAAGAAAACAAGACCCAGTCAGGAGGTCTTGAAAATCGCGCAAGGCGCGGTCTCTCAGGCTCCTGACCTGTTCGGATTATCCCCCTGTATGGTGCATCCCTGATCCTTCTCCTGGAAGGTCGGTGGGACTCATGGGGTCCGGAGAGGAGGGGAACCCCGGACACCCATGGCTCACACCGATTCAAGGTAACACCGCATATTACACACGTTCGTATAATTTGTCAAGTCTCTTCCTTACGCTTTTTGCAGTAAGGACGCTGGATCATATCACGTTCGTTTATTTTGTCAACTCAAAAAGAAAAGGCTCCATTCAGGAGCCTTAATAGGTCAGCCAGACCGGCGCGCTCACCACGTGCCGGACCAAGCCGCCAAGCGAGGTGGAAAGTTCGGCCCGGGCGTAGGCGCAGACGATCTCGCGCCGCGCGAGTTCGGCCAGCGCGACAATCTCGCCGAACCTGGGTTGGCCGGAGAGCTGGTCGCTGCCCAAGAGCAGGTCAGCGCCTTTCTTCGAAACGAAAACGAACGTGATTCGTTTAAGTTTCTTTTCCGTCTCGACCTCGGCGTAGATGCCAAGGTCACCTGAGACTCCGAGCGTCCTCCCCATCACGACCGGCGCCCCTGTTCCGGACCAAGCCCCGAGCTTGATGCACGAACCCAGGTCTTCGGTGGCGAAGCAGCGGCGGTGCCAGAGTGCCTCGTAGACACCCCGCGCCGAGCGCTCAGTGAGGTAGAGGCCAGTTCCACCGGCGGCAGTGCCGTACGGCGGATGGTGCTCGTCACCCCCGATCACCGGAGCAACCCGCCAGCCCTTGCGAAGAAGTTCGCGGAAGCCGGCTTCGTCACAACTCCGGAGTTCCAGGCCGTCGCCAATCCGGGCCAGTTCGCAGCCGACAAACTGGTCGACCAGGGTCGGAAGCTGGGGCACTGGCCCCCGGAACCCGTCGAAACTGGTTTCCACCGGGTAGAGCGACGGATGGGCAAAGATACCCATCGCCTGAGGCCGCTCGGCGATCCACCGGAGCAGCCCTAGGAAGGACTGGCCGGTTTCATAGGGCTCGCCGCCGTCTTTCGCCGCCACCCCGCAGTAGTCGTCGGTTCGGAGCACAACCACGTGCCCCCGTGAGTTGATGTAGGCGGGATCGGGCGTCCAGCGGCCATCGGCAGTGCGCCGCTCGAGCGGATCGGTCCACTCAAAACCACGGAGGGCAACCTTGCCGTTTTGGCTGAGTTGCGCCGCAATGCGGGCTTGCTCGCCCCACTCGGCCTGCGACAACTGTTCGCCATGGTCGGTGAGGAATGCGACGTCGAAGCGGTTCAGGTTGGCGCCCAAAACGCCGCTCGGCAGGGCGCTCACGGCATCCGAGTGGACGCTGTGGGCGTGGGTGTTGGCGTACGCTACCTGGTAGCGAGCATAGAGCTCGCCAAGGTTGGGAGCCAACGACTGGGCATGGAGGAGCGTCGGAGCAAAAACCGACCCCGCCCCCATCCCCGCAATTTTCAGAAACTGGCGACGGGTCATGCCGCCCACCTCCTCTTGATAAATTATTAACGAAGAGCGCCTGCAATGCAGACGCTCTAGTCAATCAGAAAACTTCTCGAGAAACAAGGTTAAGCAGCCGCTTCTGCCGGCTCCTTCTCCTCTTTTTCCTGGGCTCGGGCTTCCGCAGCCTTCTTCGCTGCCTCTGGTCGCCGGTCGTCAGGATAGGCTAGGCCAACCTTCCGCGACGAGGTGTCAATCGAGAGAATCTGAAACTGGTCGGTATCGCCAGGCTTCACCTTCGCCTCGAGTTCTTCCTGGCTCGAGACATCGAATTCCGAGATATGCATCAAGCCAACCACGTCTTGGGCGATCTGGATAAACGCCCCAAACGGTGAGAGTCGGACAATGGTGCCTGTGACCTGCTGCCCAGCCTCGAACTCCTTGATGGCTTGCTGCCACGGGTCGGGAGTGAGCCGCTTGATGGAGAGGGACACCCGGCCCCCTTCAATCGCAATGACCTGGACCTTCACCTTGTCTCCAATCGCATACATCCGGTCGAGATTATGGACCCGATCCCACGAGATCTCAGAGATGTGGACTAATCCTTCGAGGTCGCCAATATTGGCGAAAATACCAAAGTCGACGATACCGCTCACGGTCCCTTCGATCTCCTCACCGATAGAAAGCTCATTGGCCCGCTGTTCGGCGAGCTCATCGCCGGCCGCTTTCTCAGAAAAGATCAACTTGTTGGCTTTTGGGTCAAAGGTGATCAGCTTCACAGTCAATTCTTTGCCAGTGAGTCCCCGCAACGCATCTTGGATTTTGTCGCGGCCGCCACGCGGGTAGTGCTGCGAGGCCAGTTGTGAGACGGGCAAGAAGCCTTCCACGTTGCCGTGCTGGACAACAAGACCGCCGCGGTTAGCGTCGCGCACTCGAACCTGAAGCGGGGTTTTCGCTTCGTAGTGCTCCGCCAGTGTCGCCAGATACTTTTCCTTATCTGCTCGACGCAAGGAGAGAATAACGTACCCGTCATCGTTCTCCTGAACGAGCACATAGGCCGACACATCGTCGCCAGTCTTCAAGTCTGGTGCTGCCGACGAGTACTCTCGGGCCGGAATCAACCCGAGTGCGAGCCCTTGGATGTCGACCACGATCCGACTCCGCGAGACTGAGTTGACCTTTCCTTGCACGGTCGTCCCGTGCTTGATGGGGATGAGATTATCACCCAATTCTTCGACGATGGTTTCCATCGTCTCTTGCTTGGCAGTAGCCATATCCATTACTCCTCCATCTTCTGGTAACCAGAAGAAATCTTCGCGAATGAACCACGCAGGCCGAAAAGTGTC
>CAZOUL010000019.1:0-10364 GCA_964583025.1 uncultured Candidatus Saccharibacteria bacterium | reverse complement strand
GAATGTGCTCGCCAGTGCCGAAAAACCGAATGCCCAGATCAGAATCTTGAGTGCGGCAGCAGCTTCCGAAAGCTCGGGAAAGAACGCAGCCATCAGCGGTTCAGCAACAAGAAACGTCCCGACCGCTACCGGAGCAGCAAACACTGAAACCGCATAGAAAGCGTGACGAAAAATTTCCGAGAGACGAGCTGGGTCCCGCTCGGCTCGGGCGAAGAATGGCAGGACCACGCCCAGAAACATTCCCGGAATGGCGATGAGAATCTCGAGGAATTTGTAGGCGGTCCCATAGTTTGCAAGCTCAACCAGGCTTTCCCGGCCAGCGGGCAACGGCAGGAAGGAAAGAAACAAGGTGTCAACGCGGAAGTAAATGAGAATAAGAATGGCCGTCACCCAAATCGGCAGAGACTCGGCAAGGATCGCTCGCCATGTACCAAGGTCTGGCCGACGCGCAATAGGGAACTGGCCGCGCAGCAGACCGGCAGTCACGACCAAGTTGACGAACGCCCCTGCACTGACTGCCCCCAACACCCAGAGAAAGGGAACGCCGGCCATCACGGCGGCGGCAGTCCCGGCTAGCACCACCACTCGATTTGTGACCTCTGCACCCACCGGCACCTGCATCTTGAGCCGTGACTGGTAGAAAGCGACAAGGAGGGAATTCAGGGAAATGAAAAAAGTCGCTAGGAGCGAGAGCCAAATTGCCTGGCGAAGTTCAAGGTCGTAGGGAAACACGAACACAAGGAGTGCCCCGAGGGAAAAAATGACTACAGCAGAGACCAAGCGAAGCGGCAACGCTTGGCTGACGTGACGGGGATGTCGGCTCCCCAGGGAAAAGACCCGGACGAAGTAGGTAGCGAGCCCAAAGTCGGCCAGGGTGGCGACGAACTGCCCATAGGTAATGGCTAAGATGTACTTCCCTTGTGCAGCCTCACCGTAGCCCTTCAGTACCAGCGATAAGGTCACAACCGCGACCAAAGCCACCACCAGCTTCCCGGCCACCTGAACAAGCGTATTCCCTGCGATGCGTCGACCGGAGTTCATAGCAAGAATCCTACCGGCTCTCAGGCCGTGAAGTCTAGGTTCTTCCACCGCGTTCTCACGAGGTATGGTACACTCCCTGGCAAACACAGCAGTGCCAGGAGAGCCAGGGCTCGAAGAGAAAGAAACCTTGGCCACACTTCCTGGAAGAATGTCCGAATCCCAGCGAGCTGCCCCTCGAGCACGGCTGTACGGCGGACAAAGAAGAGTTTTTGGCGAGCGCGCCAGAACCGCCGCTTCTCACCGGCTAGCCGCCGTTCGACAGCTGTCAGATCATCACGTGCCAGCACCCGGTCGTAAAACTTGAGGAGACCGAGAATGTCGTGAGCTTCTTGCTGACTCGAAGAGAACGGCCGGCGTTGATAGATCGCCACGACATCAGGAATGACCCGATACTGATATTGCTTACAGAAACGAAAGCCGAGATCGACATCCTCAGCATTGCGGAACTCCTCGTCAATTCCCCCGAGTGCCTTGTAGGCAGATTTCTTCAGAACAACTGCTGGCAGCCAGAAGAAATTCGCCTCCAGGAGCCCGGCTGGCGTGGTTCGGTCTAGGGCGATGACATCAGGAATACACCGGAATTCACGTTGCCCGTCGCGTATGAGGTAGTTGCCGATCACCGCATGAAGCTCAGGCTCCTCCTGAACCACCTTGGCCTGGAGTGCTAACTTTTCCGGCAGCCAGACATCGTCAGCGTCAAGGAAGGCGAGCCACTCGCCACCTGCCACTCTGGCGCCATGATTCCGGGCCGCAGCCTGGCGGGCGTTCTCTTGGTAAACGTAGCGGATCGGCACCTGAACGCTCTCAATGGATCCAATGACTGACTTCGTCTGGTCGGTCGAGCCATCATCCACGATGATCAGTTCACGGGGGGGCATGGTTTGCCCGAGCACTGAAGCGATTGCCCGTCCAATGGTCTGCTCGCCATTGTAGACAGGAATGATGACCGAGACGTCCATGACAGGACTAGTAAACCATCACCTGCTCGGGGAGCGGCGTGCCGGCACTCGGCTTCATCGCCACCCAATGCCCATCGGCTCCCTGGTAGATCGGCCAGAGCTGGAACTGGTTGCTTTTTCCGAGCACGGTTCGGAAATGGATCGGGATTGTCGCGTTCGCCGGCACGACCACATGCTCGGCCAAGCCGAAGTCATAATTTGGGGCACCGAGCCGGCGGCCTGCCACGCGTAACTTGGGGATGGTAATCGTGCTACTCGTCGGGTTGGTGATAGTAAAGCGAACGTCAATCGGATCGTTATAGAACGCAGGCGACTGGTCTACCGTGACTTGGTTGAATCTGAGCTGGTAGACCTGATCGGGCCAGACGTTAAAAGACTTCGCTACACCGAGCGGCAGCCAATCTGGGCTGTCGATCCGAACAATCGGAAACACCTGAACCACGCCGTCAGCCAACGACCGCGTCAGAATAATGGTCCGCGACTGCCCTGGATCGAGGTAGCCTGGCGACTGGGTAGGGAAATCGACATTGCCGCCATTCTTTCGCGCCGCCAAGCCAAACCCAGACGTGTAGATACGAAATGGCTCGTTATTGGTGAAGGTCACCGGAATGCTCACAGTCCCGTTGTTATAGTGGGCACTCGGACTATAGGATGCTGTGATGCTGGGCGTGCGAATGGTAAATGTTTTCGCCACATCGGTGAGCGGATGCCACTCGTCACGGAAGTAGTAGGCCCCATAGATCTTGTAGTCTCCGGCCGGCAAGAAGCGTCGCAGGTCGAGCCGCCAGGTCGAGCCAGCGGTCATGAGAAAGGGCCCGCTCGAGCCGAAGTCGTAGTTTTGCGAGTAAATACCATTTGGGTCTTTGCGGCGGGCAGAAATCGCGATGGCAACGCTATGGCCAGCGTCACTGTCGTAGCGCAGGTGGAGATCGGCCCGGGTCTGGGTGCCAACGATCCCCCCATGGGTATCAATGGAGAGCGTCGTGGTCACCAGGTCAATTTGACTGAACCACTCCTGGTAGAGGTTCCAGAAATTGAAATTCCCATTGTAAACATGCGGGGTATACCGGTAGAGCGAGGCGGTCGCCCGGTTACCGTACGAGCCGCAGTTGGTGCCGTTCCAGTCGGCGAAGCAGAACGATTGGCCTACCTGGTAGTCACTAAATCCGTAACCCTGGGCCCGTTCGTAGTTGTAGCGAAGCTGCCAGGCGGCATTTTCCACCTGTTTGGTGAAGCCAACGTAGTTCGGGTTGCAGCCACCAGAATCAGGGCAGGCGTAGCCCATTGCCGCATTGAGCACGTTTTGGCCGGCCGTGGTCCTCGTCACCAGGCTCTGCTCTTTCTGGAGGGTCACCAGGAGAACCGCCGGGTTAACCGTTCCAGTTGCCGAAGTGATTAGGATACCGTTCAAAGGCACGCCCCCTTGGTTGGAGGCATCGCCGTAGCCGTGGGCGGCGTCATAGATAATCTGCGCTGCCGACCGGCCTCCTTCCGAATAATTGGCCAAGACGCTGCCGTGGCTGGCAAGGAACGCTTGGATCCGCGAGACACTTATCGCATCAACCGCCAGAAACTCATCGTTGTCGATGAGGTGGGAAGGATTGAACGACGCAGCTTGGGCCGACACTGGCACAAATGTCAGCCCGAGCCCGAGGGCGAGTAACCCGCAGAGAAGGAAACGAATCATCGTGAAACGGAGTATACCATGGCTACCTCAAGATGAGCTTGAGAAATCCGACCGTTATGAGTACCGCCAGGAGTACCCCGGCAATTCCTTGGAACCAAGTGTGCCGGGTTCGGTACTGACGAGCCCAGACGACGAACGGAGCAGCCAGAAGAAGCCACCAAAGCGCCGGCTCGTCGAGGAGCAATGCGGTTGCGGCCACTGAAGCCCCGAGAACCCAACTGTGGATGCTGACCTTCCAGAAGTGGGTGATGATCGCTGCGACGAGGGCGTTGGCGAGGACAATCATTGCCAGCACCAAGAAACCGGCCGGGGCACCAAGCGCCCAGAGGACGAGCGCGCCAAGAGTGAGTGAGATGAAGCTCAGGCCAAACACTCGCATCCGCTGTGCACGCACCATAATGTGGTAGTCGGTAATCCGGCCTCGCCGGACTTCGAGAGCGACATACAGCCCAGGAATGATCAGGGCAAAAAGCAGGGCAATACCACTCCAGAGCAGAAACTGCACGACGGTCGCCGCTTGCGCCCAACTCATCAGCACAATCAGAAAGGCAACGATAATAAACGGGCTGAAAACCGCCGAAAGAAGAAAAGCCAGTGGTGGGAGAATCCGGGACTGCAGCATGGACCCTACGCTGTGTGCAACAATCTACGCCAACACTGTATACTATATCGAAGAATGCTCACCTTCGGCCAAGCCTTGTGGCTTGAGTGCGCGGAACTCCTCTACCCTACCCACTGTCTGGGATGTGAAACGCGGGGGCCCTGGTTTTGCGAACCCTGCCACGCCGAGTCCCGGCTCACCGTACCCCAATCCTTCTGCCAACTTTGCCTGAAGCATACCGGCATACTCGGAGCGACGTGCCGCCTATGCCGACAGCGTACCGGGCTTACCAAGCTCGTAAGCTACGGCCGGTACACCGCTCTGCCGTTGAAGCGGGCGATTCAGGCGATCAAGTACGACGGCCTCTCGGCAGGGATCGACCCGCTCATCGCCATAGCAAACAATCGTTTCATGGCGATGACGTACCCGGTCAACGCTCTTCTTGTGCCAATCCCCTTGAGTCGGCGCCGCTACCGTGCTCGTGGCTACAACCAAGCAGCAGTGATGGCGTCCGCCTTGGGCCGGACCCTCTCCCGACCGGTCAGCCTATCACTCACTCGAACCCGCCACACTCCCACCCAAGTTGGCCTGCCACGCGATCGCCGGGCAGAAAACGTCCGCAACGCCTTTGCCTGGCTCGGCCCAACCCTGGACGTCCCGGTAATTCTCGTTGATGACGTGGTGACCACCGGCGCGACGCTTGGATCAGCCGCCGAAGCATTGAAAGCTGCCGGCGCACCGGAGGTGTGGGCCTTGACGCTCGCCGTCGATCTCTGAGCTGACGCCACAGATTGGGCGAGGCTATGAAGCCGGTCCTTACGCTTTACGCATGAACCCTCAAGGGGTACGATAGGTACGACGATAAAAGGAGGCAGGATGGGGCTCGCACTCGAGAAACAAGACCTGGCAACAGATAACGACTGGATGGAAGACGACGGCGGTGGCCAGCTTGCGATTGACGCCTACCAAACCGACGATTCCGTGGTCGTGAAAGCACCGATCGCGGGCGTGAATCCCGAAGATTTAGAAGTCTCAATTACCGACGATGTCGTGACCATCAAAGGGGAGCGTCGGGGGGCGGAAGCAGTAAGTCGCGAACACTACTTCGTGCAGGAGTGCTACTGGGGATCATTCAGCCGGTCATACGTGCTGCCGACCTCGGTTGATGCCGACAACGCCGACGCCCAGTTGAAAAACGGGATCCTCACGATTACCATCCCGAAACTTTCGAAGACCCGCGCCCGGAAATTGTCTATCAAGACGCGGTAGCTGATTCTCGATAGAATTCTCGACAGATTCACCCGAGAATCTGGAGGTAGGTTATGGCTTCAATTCGTAAGGCAGTCATCCCGGCTGCGGGCTTTGGCACCCGGTTCTTGCCAGCGACCAAGGCAATGCCGAAGGAGATGCTGCCGATCGTCGACAAACCGACCATCCAGTATGTGGTGGAATCTCTGGTCGGCGCCCAGATTTCCGACATTATTATCGTCACTGGCTACACCAAGCGCTCGATTGAAGACCACTTCGACGTGCCGAACCATGCCCTCCTGGAGAACCTCCGGGCAGGAGGCGACAAAAAGCTGCCGTTACTGAAAGAGGTGGAAGCGATCAGTGAACTAGCGAACTTCACCTATGTCCGCCAGAAAGGGCCGTACGGCAATGCGACCCCACTCGTGAACGTCCAGAATATTATTGGCGATGAACCGTTCATCTATACCTGGGCCGACGACTTTATACTTGCCCCGAACTCGGAGTTTCAGCAGCTAGTTGCACTCTCGGAAAAATACCCGGATGCCTGTATTCTTGCCGCCATCCGGGCCCAGAACGAGGCCGACTACCAACGCTACGGCTTCGCCGGGGGCGCCGAGCGAGAACCTGGCGTCATCGACGTCAAAGAAGTTGTTGAAAAGCCTGGCAAGAGCCAAGCTCCGTCCGATCTCGCCCTTGTTTCGGGCATGGTCTTACAGCCCGACATTTACAACTATTTTGACCGGGCCTACGAGCTTTCCGGCGACCGCGAAGTCAACTACATCGACGCTTTGAAACTCATGATCGAAGATGGTAAGCCGGTCGTTGCGGCCGAGATTGTCGGGGGCAAGCACTACGATACCGGCGACAAGTTCGAGTTTCTCAAAACAACCGTTGAGTTGGCGCTCGCTCGTGACGACATTGGTCCGGAGTTCCGAGCCTACCTCCAGGCCTTGATGGACTCGTAGCGTGGTACAATGAGCGAGATGCAGAGGGGTAGGAAGGCACACCGTCGGCTAGGTTTCCTTAGGTACACGGCACTCGCTGTGGTGCTGATGGTGGGCTTCACCGCCTGCAGTCCTGGAGGCAACCAAGACCAACCCGGCGGCACCGATGCCCCGGTCACCATCAGCATGTGGCGGACCTTCGACGGGCCGGAGGTCTTCGACCCGATCCTCGCTGACTTTAAGATCAATAACCCGAACATTACGATTGAGTACCGAGAACTACCTCTCGAGGAGTACGAGCTGGTTGTTTCCGAGGCTCTGGCTGCCGGGGAAGGGCCGGACATTTGGTCAATTCGCAACGACTCGGTTCCCCGGCACCAAGCCAAGCTCGTCCCGATGCCAGAGGGACTCCTGTCGACGACAGCCAACCAAGCAACGACCGACGAGGAAGCAGTGCGAGCAGAGTTTGTGCCGGTCGTTGCCCACGATGTAGTTCGCGACGGCCGGGTCTACGGCCTCCCCTACTATGTCGATACCTTGGTAATTTTCCGCAATGAAACCATCTTCAACGACCGGATCAACGAACTCGAGCTCGCAAACCGGACTGACGACGCTGAGCTCCTGCGCTCAAGCCTGAACACCTATGACAAACTCCAACGGGCCGTTGCCCTCCTGACCGAGCGAGACGGCACGACGGTCAATCGGGCGGGTATTGCCGCCGGCACCGCCAATAACGTCAGGGAAGCTGAGAAGGTCGTTTACGCGATGATGCTCCAGAATGGCACCGAAATGGTCTCGCCGGAACAAACAAACGCCAGCTTTCACCTAGGCGCCCCCAACGCGGTCGGCCAAACAACCTTCCCGGGCACCGAGGCCCTCCTGCGCTATACAAGCTTTGCCGACCCGGCCTCGCCCCACTACTCGTGGAACGCCAGCATGCCAAGCGATATCCAGGCCTTCGCCGAAGGCAAGGTGGCGATGATCTTCGGCTTCCAGTACTACGAACTGATCTTGAACCAGATTGCCCCGACCCTACGGTATAAGGCGATGCCACTGCCCCAGGTACGAGACTCCGGTGATCCGATCGACTACGCCTCGTACTGGGTTGAAACGGTCACCAAGAACGCCGACAACCCAGAGCTAGCGTGGCAAGTGGTGCGCGATCTCACCAGCCAATACGGCGCCAACTATCGCGCAGCCACCGGCAGGCCGAACCCACAGCCAGTCTCGCCAATCCCGACCATCATTGAACGGGCCACGCCGCAGGATCCATTCCAATTCCAGCAGCAAACCGCCACCAGTTGGTACAAGACCAAGCGCCCAGACAAGGTAGACGGCATTTTCCGCGATCTCATCCAGCGGGTCGCCACCAAGCAGCAAGCTGCCCAGAACGCGATCGAGGAAGCTGCCCAACGCTACACGCAAGTTCTCCAGGGCCAGTAATGCGCCAACATCTTGTTGCCACCCTTCTCCTTGGAGGGATTTTCCTGACCGGCACGATCGTCATCGCCTCGAACTTCTCTCTTGAGGCCTCCGAGACTCCCTCATCCAGTGCGCAAGCGGCTGGCATAGAGGCCGTCGAGCTTACGCCGTTTCTTCGAGCCGAGAGTCTCGAGGCGCTCATTCTCATCGAATTCCCCCGGTTTCTCATCGCAGTGGCCGGGGTCGTCGCCTTGGTCTTCTTCCTCATGAATGCCATGAAGTACCTCATGAATGCCGGGAACGAATCAGCAACCGGTGAGGCAAAGCAAGGGATGGTCTACGCCGGCATCGGCCTGGCGCTCGTGGTCCTGGCCTTCGCCGCGATCTCGCTCATCCGCGACCTGATCGGAGCCTAATGCGATACCTCCTCGCCTTCGCGGCAAGCCTCATCCTCCTCCCAACGAGTGTGAGCGCCCAAGAGCGCTTCCAGCTCATTCCTCAAGATGTCCTGGATAATCCCCAGAGCGTGACCATCGAGACGCTCCTTGAGATCCTCACCGGCATTGGCGGCACCGCGATCCGATTCGTTTTCGCGATTGCCCTGATCTTCCTCATCCTCACCGGCTACCTCTTCATTACCTCGATGGGCAGCGAAGACAAGATGAAGCAGGCCAAGACCAGCATCCTCTACCTCGTGATCGGCGTTGCCGTGGTCCTCGGCGCCTACCTCATCGTCCGGTTGGTCGTCAGCCAGTTCGCCCCCAACATCCCGGGCATTTCTTGATATCATAGGTGCAATGCATACGCTCTTCCACTCTCTCGTCAATTCACCGCTCGTCCAGCGCCTCATCGCTCTGGCGCTCGTCGCGACTCCAGCCAGGACAAGCGCTCAGATCAACCTGCAACCCCCAGACGTCAAGTTCACCTCCTTCGGCCAGGTCTTCACGAGCGGATTCAACATCGTCATTATGGTCTCAGGGATTATTTTTGTCCTGATGCTACTGTTCGGCGGCGTCCTCTATCTCCTTGCTGCCGGCAACGAAGACAACAGCAAGAAAGCCCGCCAGCTCATGCTCGATGCAGTCATTGGCCTCGTGATCGTGGCTACCGCCTGGGCGATTGGATCCTACATCTTGCAATTGCTTGGGATTACGATTAGTTTCTAAGCTACATTAAAGGAGGGACGATGAACGAGTGGATGTTGAGAAACAGGGAGCGGCTCATTGCCGGCGCCGCGGCGTCGAGCTGGATGGTGCCTGCTGCTGCCGCTGCACAGCTTGTCGGTAAACCAGAAGGGGTACCGCAACAATTTACGAACTTCGAGCAAACCATTCGAAGCGCGTTCAATATCATCATTGTGGTAGCCGGGATTATCTTTGTCATCCTCTTCTTGATCGGCGGCGTCCAGTACCTGACCGCGGCCGGCAACGAGGATAACACCAAGAAAGCCCGCCAGCTCATGCTCGATGCGATTATTGGGCTCGTTATCGTCGTCACTGCCTGGGCGGTCGGCACCTACGTCCTCCAACTCCTCGGCATCAGCCAAGGCCCGGGTCTTCCTACTCGCCCGAACTAGTCGTTGCTTCAGCGTCTCATGGGGCCAGGGTACGATCGATTGCGTCCGTTCTGGCCCCTTGTTGCAGGTGCATTCGTCGCGCTGCCGGAATTGGCACACGCCCAAATCGCTTTCCCATCGGCTGACGACCTTGGATTGCCTGGTAATTTCACCGATGCCGCGACGGCCATCCGCACCGGCTGGAATGCCGTCATCATTGTGGCCGGTATCATTTTCTTGGCGCTCTTCCTCTTCGGCGGGGTCCAGTACCTCACGGCGGCCGGCAACGAAGACGCCTCGACGAAAGCGCGCCACACCCTCCGTGACGCCACGATCGGCATCATTCTCGTGGTCCTCGCCTGGCCGATTGGCGTCTTCGTCTTAAACCTCTTAGGCGTCGGCGACAGGCTCGGGGTCGGCCAACCCTCGCCGAACCTTTCGGTGAGTCCGACCACGCCGGGCGGGACCACCACGCCAGGAACAACGCCGGGAGAAATCCCGGGTGACCAACAGCCCCTCGCTGTTCCAATCACAATTCGACTCGATGGTGCCCTCCGTGGCGCCGCCCTCAATCTCCTGCCGGTGACAGGCCTGGGCGAGCCGGTGGCGAGCGTCACTGATGATCTGGGCCAATCAAGCGTCAACTTAGTCCCTGGCGAACAGTACGAGGTTCTGGCAAACGGTAAGGCGGTCGGCATCCGCACGGTGCCGGAAGGAGCCACCGGACCGATCAGTTGGACCTTTGATCCGGAGGCAACGCTCAAGCTAAAAATTATCAATTTCACGAACAACCGAACCAGCGCCTTGGTACCAAACGTTCCCTTTGAAATCTATCGCCAATCCCTAGACGGGCCAAGTGAGCTCATTGGCGCCGGCACCTCAGGAAGCACCGGCCAGGTCAATG
>CAZOUL010000018.1:0-10457 GCA_964583025.1 uncultured Candidatus Saccharibacteria bacterium | reverse complement strand
GAGCGCCTTGGCGGTTGTTGTCGCTATTCTTTCCATGTTGTAAATCCCCTTCCATTCCTTTTCGGAACCAGGCACTTTACCAAAAAAACGTCCCCTTTGCCTAGGGAGCGTTTTTCAAAAGTTCGCGTGGCTACTTGAGTTTGCGTCGAATGAAGGCCGGCACTTCCAGCTCGTCGTCTTCAACCTGCGGATTAAAGAAGTCGTCTTGCTGCGGCTGTGGCTGGGCCTGTTGCTGCGGTGTTGGTTGGTACTGCGGGTAAGCTGGTTCCTGCTCGGGTGGTGGCTGGAGCGAGCCCGGATGGCCAAACCCGCGGGTAAGGGCGCCCAGGCGCGGCGAGGTTGTCATCGGCTGGGGCGTTTCCATCTTACCGACCTGCTTCATCCGTCGCTCCTTGGTCTGCTCGTCGAAGCCGGTGGCGATGACGGTGATTTTTACTTCGCCGGCCATGGCGTCGTCGATGATAGCGCCAAAGATAATATTGGCGTCTTGGTCGGCCGCTTCGGTGATCGTTTTGGCCGCTTCGTCAATCTCGTACATGCCGAGGTCGGGGCCACCGGTAATGTTGAAGAGAATACCTTTCGCGCCGTCGACCGAGAGCTCGAGGAGCGGTGAGTCGATGGCTGCCTTGGCGGCTTCGACCGCCCGGTTGTCGCCAGTACCGAAGCCGATGCCCATGAGGGCCGAGCCGGCATCTTGCATAATCGTCCGCACGTCGGCGAAGTCAACGTTGATGACCCCGTGGAGAGTGATGAGGTCGGAGATCCCCTGGACTCCCTGGCGGAGTACGTCATCGACAATTCCGAAGGCATCCATGAGCGAGGTTTTCTTGTCGATCACTTGGAGGAGGCGGTCGTTCGGGATCACGATCAACGTGTCGACTTTGTCTTTGAGTTCTTGAATGCCGAGTTCGGCCACTTTGCGTCGCCGAGCGCCTTCAAAGGTGAATGGTTTCGTGACCACGCCTACCGTGAGAGCCCCAAGCTCCTTGGCAATTTGGGCAACAAGTGGTGCGCAGCCAGTTCCGGTACCGCCACCCATGCCACAGGTGACAAAGACCATGTCAGCGCCTTTCAGGACCTCATAGATTTCGTCTTTGTTCTCTTCGGCGGACTTACGGCCCACTTCAACATCGGCGCCCGCGCCGAGGCCGCCGGTGGTTTCTTTGCCGATTTGTACCTTGACCGGTGCGTGCGAGTTCAAGAGGGCTTGCGAGTCGGTGTTGACGGCAATGAACTCAATTCCCTTCACCTTGGCCGCGATCATGCGGTTGACGGCATTGTTGCCCGAGCCGCCGCAGCCGGCAACTTTAATAATGGCGAATGACTCGATGTCGCTCGATGGTTCCATATCCGGGTTCCCTCGTTTGCTCATGGGAGTAGTTGTTTGAAAAACTCTTTCGCTTTCCCGACAACTCCCTCCATGCTGTCGAGGGCAGCCCGTGATGATGGGGCTGACACTGGCATCCCGTGCTCAAGTGTCCAGAGAACGAGACCAATGCTCGTAGCGTACGTAGGGTCATCTAGCTTGTCAACGTTACCCGGAAACTCTGCAATCGGTGTCCCGAGCTTCACTGGCAGGTGGAGCATATGCTTGGCGTACTCTACCACTCCCTTGAGTTGCGAACCGCCGCCGGTCAGGATCGCGCCTGCCGGCAGTGTGCCGTCTTTGCCGATTCGGGACAACTCCTCCTTGACCATCATGAAGAGTTCGCTCAAGCGTGCTTCGACGATTTCGGCCACGTAGCGGGCTTTTGGCCGCTCAAGCTCGCTTGGGTCGATCACGGTCAGGTCGATCGTGTCGATCTCCCGCACCTCGTCTTTCAGGGCGGTGCCATAGCGGATCTTGACCGCTTCTGCGAGATCGATCGAAGTCTTGAGGCCAATCGCGATGTCATGGGTGATGTGCATTGAGCCGACCGGCAGGATGCTGGCATGGATGAGGTCGCCCTCTTCGTAGACGGCGAGCGATGTGGTCGCCGCTCCCATGTCGATCAAGACCACCCCGCTCTCCCGCTGGCGCTTGGTGAGGATGAATTCCGAAGTTGCAAGTGGGGCGAAGACCAGGTCTTGGATCGTGACGCCAGCTTGATTAACGGCCCGAACAAGATTCTTCACTGCGGCCGAGGCACAGCTCACGACGTGCGCGTCGACTTCAAGGCGGATGCCGGTCATGCCGATTGGGTCGGTGATGCCAGGTTCGGCATCAACGATGTAGGATTTGGGTAGCACATGGACGATTTCTCTGTTGGCCGGCATCGCCACAGCCCGGGCGGCCTCGAGAACCCGGTCGACGTCTTGCTGGGTGATTTCTCCGTCGGGACGGGCGACGGCGATCACGCCCTTCGAGTGGGCAGTTTCCACATGCGCTCCAGCGATCGAGACCACCGCGTGCGTGGTGGTGACATTGGCGGTGCGTTCCATGTCTTCGAGAACCGCCGAGATTGCTGAGACGGTCTCGCCGATATCAATCACTTGTCCTCGTCGCAATCCGGTGTTCGGAACGCGAACCATCCCCAGAATTTCGAGTCCGGTTTCCCCAACCTGACCGAGGGTGGCTGCAACTTTTGTCGATCCGATATCTAGCCCGAGAATGACATCATGTTGGCCCACGGGCGAGTCCTTCCCACTCCCTGTACTTGTATCAGCCAGTGTACGGCAGCGTCGGAGGTGGTGCAAGTAGAACTTACTGCCATGTTCCCTGTTCGTCGTGGTTGTGACCAAGGAGGTGGCGAAGGCCGTGGGTAGCGAGCCCCATCAGCTCTTCGTCGAGGGTATTCCCAAATCGGCCGACCTGGCGCTCGGCCTGGTCGAGCGAGACGACGATGGTGCCTAGGTGGAGCGGCTGCTGAGGAGATGTTGGAATGACACTGCCAGCAGCGCTGTCGATGGCGGTTGGCAAGCTGAGAACATCAGTCGTGGCATCGATGCCACGATACTGCCGGTTGAAGGTGTGCATCTCGGCGTCGTCCGTGATGAGGAGTTCGACGACGGCCCTCGATGCGCCTGGTTGGTACGTAGCGTACGTTCGGGTGAGGGCATCAGCAAGCCGCTGCCGGTCAATCGGCAGCGGTGCGTGTTCGAGGACGTCAATGCGGAGTCGGTTCGTCACGATCCAGCAAGTTTACGCTTGACGATACTTGACACTCGCCCGCCATCGGCGCGACCAGCCGTCTTTGCCATCACGGCACCCATCACCTTACCCATATCGGCCGGCCCACTGGCGCCTGTGGTGGCGATTGCTTCGTCGACTAGCTGCTCAAGCTCATCCTCAGAGAGTTGTGCGGGTAGGTATGCTCGGAGCACTGCGGCCTCGCGTTGCTCCTTCTCGGCGAGCTCAGTGCGGCCACCTCGGGCGTACTCCCCTGCTGCCTCTTCCCGTTGCTTCGCTTGCTTGGCAAGGACAAGTATCGTTTCGTTGTCAGTAAGGGGGTGGCCGAGTGCAATCTCCTCATTCTTTAGGGCGGTTTTTGCCATCCGAAGAACTGAGACTCGCTCGGTCTCCCCGGCTTTCATCGCTGCTTTCGTGTCGGCGTCAATCCGTTCGTTGAGGGTCATGGTGCCTCACCGTAACTATTCTAATACCCACGTCGGGCGCGCTTCCGAGCAGCTTTGCGGACCGCGGCTTCGCGGCGCAGCTTTCTCGACAGCGGTTTCTGGCGGAATCGGCGCTTTTTGACCTCGGAGAGGATCCGGCTCTGCTGAACTTCACGGAAAAACCGTCTGAGTACAACGTCAAACGGCGGGGTGCCTCTGCCTCGGCGATCTTCGCGCGCGTCTTGAAACTCGTTCGCCAAACTCAATCACCAACTTTCGAAATAACTCACTAGTACGGTTCCACCGCCCAGATTTTCTGGGAGAGAAAGCCCTACAAGCGAGCCAGAGGACTTATGCGTGTTCGGAATTATACCATCGTTCCCAGGGGGCGTCCACCGAGAAGATGTAGGTGGAGATGCTCGATTTCCTGCCCGCCATGCGCTCGGGTATTGAACACGAGTCGGTAGCCGTCGGCGGCAATGCCGAGCGACTCGGCCAGCTCCTTGGCAGTCCGGACGAGGTGGCCGATGAGCTGTTCGTCGTCCGGCTCGAGTTCTGCCACCGAGGCGATGTGTTTTTTCGGGACAACGAGCACGTGGACCGGGGCTTTCGGCGCGATGTCATTGAAGGCAGCCACCTGGTCATCTTGGTGTCGGTAGACGGCGCTGCCAGTGCCGCTGGCCAGGCTGCAGAAGAGACAGTCGCTCATAACATTACCTTACGGATTGGGAAGAATTAGAGCAAGAAAAAGAGCAGGAAGTACTCCTGCTCAAGGTAGATCTAGTCATGAGGGAGGGCGCGTAGATACGCCAGCGCCCCACTTACTCGCTGACTGCCGAGTTCGTCAACGCGGAGGATCTTCTCGTCGCGAACCGTGAAGCCGGTGATTCCGGCCACTGCCGATTCGATAAAGTCCGCGAAGACTTGCTCGAACGTGAGCGGTTGTCGCTTGATCGTTTGCTGAAACGATCGCGAGAGGCGCGAAGCATCGGAGAACGGCGGTAGTCTTTCGGCGCAGTTTCGAAATCTTCGGAATACCTGTTTTGCCAGTACGATTGAGTTTCGGAACATAATGCTCCGGTTGCGCGTTCGGTCCTCGACGATGATCGAACCGATGTACTCAGCCATGACGTGTCGGGCGAACACCACATGCGCACACCCCGGTGAAGGGCACTGGGCGTACACCTCAGGATTCATGAGGATCGCTCGAGTACTCTCGTCGTAGGCGGCTGGTCGCCAGTCGAGGAATAACTCCTCGACCTCTTGGAGCTGGGCCCATCGGATAGTGCGCACCGGCGAGCGCGGATGCGGACCCGATTTAAGGGTTGGCGGTAAGAGTCTTTCAACAAGGCAGTTGAGGTGTTCTTGTTTACAGAGTTCCGTATCGTCGACACTGATGCCTGCAAGGGCGTTGCGGTCTGGATGTTGGTACTTGAAGAGTGCGTGCAGTTGCGACTGGCACCCCTCGAAAATTTTGATCTCGGTCCTCAGAATTGGATCGCGCACGCATGGCACGGTTTTTTCAGCCCCTTCTTTTTAAAGTGTGCGGGGAGGTTACCAGAGTGCGGGAAAAATTGCGAGCCTTCGAGTGCGTCGTCGGGGCTTTGGCTGGTGGTGGGCCTTAAGGTACTGGGGCCAGTTGGCCTTGAGCCAGGTGGTATGGGCGGCGAGGATCTCCTCAAGGCCGCGGGCCTTCAGCTCCTTGTCAACCACCCCGCCTTTATGCGGGTGGTTATATTTCTGAAAGAGCGGACTGGAAAAGCCGTGGGCGTAGTGGACAAGTTCGTGGCCGATCGTGGCGAGCACGACCTCGTCAGGGATCGCTGGATCCTTGAAGTGGCCGGTGATGGTGATGATTGAACGCTTCTGGGTCGTGCCGTCTGGGTGCAGGACCGGTTTGCGACCCCACTTGATTGAGCCGAGTCTGGTGGCAGCGTTCTGGCCAAACTGAATGACCACGTCGTTCAGTTGAGGGACATCGTCAAAATACCGGTACCAGAGATCCGCCAGCTGCTCACGCAACCACTCGTTATCCCGTTCCTTTGGGGGCATTGGCTAGACAATACCGAAGAGCACCAGGACGCCCAAGGCCGCCAGTGAGAACGCTGCTATTTCATTCCGGTGCTTGAAGTGGCGAAGCCAGTGGGCAGCCTGGACGATGAGGATCAGTTCAAGAATGGAGGCGGCGACAATGCCAGCAACCACCAGGCTCTTGTTGTACGAGTCGAGGAAGAGCGGAACGAAGGCAAGGGCGTCATCAACCTTGGTGAGGGCGGTGGCAAGAAAGCCGATCCCAAAGAGTTGGGTGGCCCGTTGCACGGTGAGATGGGCGAGGTGTCGCTCTGCCCGTTTTGCCCGCTTGGTTTCCAGCGCATCCGTCGCTAGGGCGACGGCAAACACGAACAAAGTAATGGCGGTCAAGGTTCGGCCGAATGGCAGGCTGTGGAGAAGTTGGCCAAAAAAGACCGCGATCGACACAACTGCCAGCGTCGCAATGAGACTGCCAATGGCAAAGATGATCTTGCCGGTGAACGTTTTTGTTGTTCCAGAGAGAATTGGCAGTCGGGTCACGAGATCGTCGAAACCCGTTAAAACGTTTACCACGAAGCCGAGAACAAATGCTTCCATGCATCCAGGGTAGCACACAGATCGGTGTGGACAGGTGTTACTTTGAAGGTGCTGGAGGCTGGTAGTAGCTTCGCCCCTTGAGGGAATCGGGCAAGAATCCCAGCTCGGTGGTGCGGTCGCCATCGTGGCGAGGCCAGGTATAGCCCTCACCGTAGCCCTGGTCGGCCATGAGCTTGGTAACGGCATTTCGGAGGTGGAGAGGGATCGGTTCCAGCACCTCGCCGCGGACATCGCGGATCGCCTGGCCGAGCGCTCGGGTCACGGCCCGGGACTTTGGCGCAGTGGCCAAGTAGGTCGCCGCTTGGGCGAGGGCCAGTTGAGCTTCTGGCATGCCAATCATTTGCACTGCCTGCATCATACTGGTTGCTACCACGAGGGCGGTCGGGAGCGTGTTCCCAATATCTTCCGAAGCAAAGATCACCATCCGCCGGGCGATGAACATCGGGTCCTCGCCAGCTTCGAGCATCCGGGCCAAGTAGTGCAGGGCTGCATTCGGGTCTGACCCTCGCATCGATTTAATGAACGCCGAGATCGTGTCGTAGTGAGCATCACCGGATTGGTCATACTTCACGGCCTTCCGTTGCACCGCCTGCTCGGCCGTTGTGATATCAACCCGCTGGGCGAGGGCGAAAGCAACTTCGAGGCTGCTGAGCAAGGTGCGGGCATCGCCATCGGCCGAAGCGATTAGGTATTCTTGCGCTTCCTTGTTGACGCTGTGCTTCGGGAACGCACGGAGGGCCTTGCGGATGAGCCGGTGCATCGACTGATGGTCGAGCGGCTCCAGGGTGAAGACACGCGTTCTCGAGAGCAGGGCGCCGTTCACCTTGAATGACGGGTTCTCGGTCGTGGCACCAATCAACGTGATGGTCCCGGATTCCACCGCGTGCAAGAGCGCGTCTTGCTGGGCGGTGTTGAAACGATGGATTTCATCGATGAAGAGGACTGGTACGGGTTCGCCGAGCCGCGCACGACCTTCAGCGCGGGCAATCACCTCCCGGACGTCTTTGACGGTGGCGTCAACGGCTGAGAGTTGTTCGAACGGCCGCCTGAGTTCCTTGGCGAGGATCCGAGCCACGGTGGTTTTCCCCGTGCCGGGCGGGCCCCAGAAGAGCAGGCTGGGAAGCTGCTTGGCCGCCAGGAGTTTGGTGAGCGGTTGTCCGGGGCCAATCAGATGGTCTTGACCGACCACTGCCTTCAGGGTTGAGGGGCGAAGTTGTTCGGCGAGCGGTTGGTAGCGACGGGCTTCCATGTGTGCAGTGTAGCCCAAACAGACCCCGAACAGGAAGCGGCTACGATCGCTTCCTTAAGGTAACATCATCGATGACCGTACCAGTGTCATCGATGGCTCGCAGGCGAATCAGGCCTTCGTCAGTGACTTCAAAGAGCAAGAAGTGGTGGGCTTTGGTCCGGGCGGCAATAAAGGGCTCACGAGGTGAGCGGAAGCCGTGGAGCGGGGCCCCGCCACCCCCGGTTACGAGGTAGAGCGTGCCCGGCGAGGCGCAGGTCTCGGCACTGGCGGTGAAATTCAAAGGACAGGTCCGTTGGTAGTTGTGCGTATGGCCGCTGACGACAAAGTCCACCGCGTACTGGTCGAAGATGGAAACGAGCTTGTTTCTTACCCGTCGGTCTGGGCCATGGACGCTCTCTGAGGTGAACGGTGAGTGGTGGAGGATGATGATCGTCACCATGTCCGGTGGGACTCCGGCGAGGTCTTGGTCAAGCCAGTCGGCCATGTCGTCCGTCCGGGAGAAGCTCGCTTCGTCAAGTGGCCGGTTGGAATCGAGCGCGACCAAGTGGATGGTGCCAATGTCGACGGAGTAGTACCGCTCGTTATCTGCGGGCGCGAGCGCCTGTTTGGGCAGGTCGAAGTACTCAAGGTACGGTCGCGCGTTCTCGGCAGCGTACTCCTCTGGGCCAGGAACCGGGTAGAATCGGGCAGTGATTGAGGATGGGTAGACCGCGGCAAACTGGGCATCGAGTGCTTCCTCGGTGCTCTGGGGCGTCGCGAGATCACCAGTGTGAACAACGGCGTCGACCTCGAGCCTCCCCATGAGTTCAGCGAGTCCTCGTTGTTCGTCTGTATCTGCTCCGGAACTGCCAAAGACAATCAGCGTGGTTGCTTCGGGCTCTAAGGAGATCTCCTGAATTGTCTCGGCAAACTCGCCGAACGCGTCCGGTTCGTCAACGTATTCCCGCTGGTCTACGTACGCGTAGGCAATGAGCGCAATTCCCACCACGAGGAGAAAAATCCTTAGGCGCCTCATGGCCAGAACCTATCAGGTTTATAATCCTGGCGCAACAGAAGTGAAAATAAAAAAGAGCGCCCTCGAAAGAGGGCGCGTTTTTCTTGCGCTCAATATTATGCCCGACCAGCTTCCTCCCAATAAATACTGGCTCGGCTGGCCGGTTCATGCTCAGGCAACGCAATACCCAAGTGATCCCCTCTCCTGAGGAAAACCCACTGTTTGTGGGCATGCTCCTGAAGCATGGCCCACCACGCCGGGTGGAGCTTGGCCTTAAGCTCCTTGGGAGGAATCCTTCTCTCCCAGGCTGTGTCGGCAATGAGTTGGGCCGCCGCGAAGCTCCGGCTCATTGGCAACGCACAGTCGCCGCTGAAGGCGCTAAGCGGGTCGATCCCGCAGGTGGCAAAGACCGCTTTGATCCGCGCGGCGTCCGCTTCCGGCTCGCCGCTCCCGCTGAAGCTAAAGACCGTCGCCGCCACCAGCTCAGCGCACCACTGGTAGGTGGGGTCGAGCTCGCGGGTCCGGCGCCAGACGCGGAGGATCTCTTCCTCGTTCTTGGCCGCCATCCCGTCCACGAAGCTTACGAAGGCCTCCGCGATCACCGCCGCCCACGGCTCACCGGCGTTCAATGCCTCGGCCACCGCCTTGATGTGGCTGACCGGCGTCTCGTCGCAGAGGTGGGCGCCCAAGGTGTCGGCTACTTCCTTTTTCGTGACTGCCTCGGCCGGCACGTTCTTGGCTCGGGCCAAGAGTTCGTGGAGCCCGGCGGCCGGGTTGTCGGCGTAGAGGTACTCAAAGAGCTCCTCGCCGTCCTCCCACTCACGGATGGTGGCGTCGGTGTTCTGGGTGTTCATCTGCATGGTCTGTTCCTCCAAGTTGTTTTGGTGCAAGCGGGTGATTTTCTGGGAGCGGCCCGAGTATTCAGGCCGCCTGCCAGAATTAAAAGAGTTCGTTCACGTTCAGATAGTTCTTGGCTCGGACGTTGTACTGGCGCTCCAGTCGGTCTTGGGGCAAGTCGTCCAAGGCGCACTCTACCTCGGCGTCTTGGAAGAGGAGCTTGCTTGTCACCTTCCAGGGCAGGCCGAGACGAGCGAGTTGCTCTCGGTAGGCGGTTGTATCACCGCCGGTCCAGATCGTGATCGGCATCCGGGCCGACTGTTCGTGGAGCAGTTGCACCACCCGTTCGTTGACGGTGCCGTCAGGGCCGATGAGCGTCCCCTCGATATCGACGAACAGGCCAGGCAGAGAACGGCCGGCAAATGGCCGGGTTTCGGCCAGTGAGCTGTCAAGAATTCGCTGAATGTCGGCGTCGTTGCTCTCAAAGCCTAGGGCGCGGATTTGTTCCAGGAATGGCGCCACGCGCTCTTGATCTGTTGGATCAATTTTTTGGTAGGCATGTTGAATGCTGGCCAGCCGGTTGCTTGTTTCGTGGATTCCAAGGAGTTCAACTGCCAGCTCGTCGGCTGGCCGCTCACGCCGCTCGGCTCGGCTCAAGGCCTCGGCAATTTCGGCCGGGCCGGCCGGTAGCTGCAACAGTTCCACGTGCGGGTGGCCCCGTAAGGCGTGGGTTCTGGGGTCACAGAGGCAGTTCGGCCCGCATGGATCCTGAAAGGAGAGAACCACCATTGGCCGTCCGTCGGCAGTTTGCTCCAGGGCCAGGTCAAGCCCGCCCATCTGCGAGCGGTCGCGCGATTGCTCGGTGCGCATTTCTGCGATCACCACAATGCCGTCAGCAATGCCGGCCTGCTCAAGGGTGGCCGTCATGCTTTCGGCGAGCTGCGGCTGGTCGGAAAAGACGGTCACGCCGCGGGGCTGGGGTTGCTCCGGCGTTGCCGGCGCCTCAATCGGCTCGATCGGGGCAAACTCTAGGGATTGTTCACTCCCCTGCTCCATTGGTTCGTGTTCCGGGTTGGTCATTGTGATCCTTTCTTGATGGTCACTCGGTCAGTTCGCCGACGGTCTGCTCGATCTCGGCGAAGTCGGCAACGCGGTGGTCAACTACCCGCCACTGCCTGCCATCCTCAAGTGTTCCTTGGTCAACGATTGTCTCCG
>CAZOUL010000017.1:0-10576 GCA_964583025.1 uncultured Candidatus Saccharibacteria bacterium | reverse complement strand
GCCTGGAACTCGCTCAGGGCTTGGTCAACTGTAAGACGAACGGGTGTCGGCCGGTCAAAGTTTACGGAGAGCGCGGTCACGAAGAATTTGTTTGGTTCAAGTCGACCAATCGGGCAGAGCTTGACTCGTCGATATTTAAGCGATTCGGCGGCCTCCTCGAGGGTTCGGCTGCCGGTGAGTGGCTCCAGCGCTGCCGGATCTTCAATCGGAAGTGCACCGAAAACATAGGGCGTGCCAGCGAGGAGGGCTGCGACCTGGTTAATGAGGTTGTTGGAGCCCAACGCAATAATCGTGGTGTAGCGTTTGGCCACGCCGATTTCGGCAAGTTCCTCAACGGAACGGGCCGGCGTTGCCGTGACGAACTCGCCAGCTATGCCAAGACTGATGAGCTGTCCACGGACTACCTCGAGAGCCCTCTTCTCGTCTCGGCTACTCGGCGTCTCAGTAATGTAGTAGTACATTCGGACACGGGTTTAGTCTTCCAGCTCGAACGTTGGTCCACTCGCTGAGGCGGGGACAGTCTCGGGGGT
The DNA here is from genome assembly GCA_964583025.1 of uncultured Candidatus Saccharibacteria bacterium. GTDB lineage: Bacteria > Patescibacteriota > UBA1384 > JACPKC01 > JACPKC01 > CAZOUL01. Next base: position 10,046 of record CAZOUL010000017.1, on the reverse strand, counting down.
TCTCTTTTCGCTTTTTTCTTCAGCAGGTTTTGATTCCTGAGGCTTTTCGGCCGCTTTGCTGCCTGAGGCTGGTCGTTTTTCCTCCTTGGACTGAGGCTTCGTGTCCCGCGAGGCGCTGTCTTCAGTCATTGTGCATTTTCCATTAAAGGTTGCACCCGACTTAATGATCAGTTCCTTCGTTGTGATGCCGCCATTTACTTGGGCCGTGGGCAGGAGCTCCAGCTTTTGGTGGGCGGTGATGGATCCATTGATACGACCTGACACACTGACCATCTGCGCGGTAACCGGGCCTTTGACGGCCGCAGTTTCGGCAATGGTGACCGTTTTGTCCGAGATCACCTCACCCTCAACCGTGCCATGGACTGTGATATCGTTGACATCGCTCAAGGTGCCGGTGAGCTTGACGTTGGCGCCAACAACCGTCCCGGGGCCGGCAACCCCTTCTTGGCCATTTCCTTCAAACATGCGTGACCTCCTAGCGCGCGAGCGCCCCTTGAGTCGCGCAAGAGTCCTATTGATGCGAAACGCTCGGAGCGTAGCATAGCCCCCTAATCCGTTGCAAGTCGCGGGAGAAATCTGTATACTAGCCGCTATTCATTCACGGTCGCTGGGAGAGCTCATGGTTCGAGGCCGACGCTACAACTCAATTGAGATTCAAGGGGCTCGGGTACACAATCTCAAAGACGTCTCCGTGAAAGTGCCACTTGGATCTATTACGGTCGTGACCGGTCTCTCTGGTTCGGGGAAATCTTCGCTTGCCTTTGATACGATCTACGCGGAAGGGCAACGGCGATACGTGGAATCATTGTCTCCCTACGCAAAACAGCTGTTTGGCCTGGTCGAGAAGCCAGATGTCGACATGATCCGCGGCTTGCCGCCGGCAATTGCGATCGATCAGAAGACGGCCGCTCGCAGCCCTCGCTCAACGGTGGGCACGATGAGCGAAGTCTACGATTATCTTCGCTTGCTCTTCGTGCGAGTTGGGGCACCTCACTGTCCAACCTGCCAGAAGCAGCTCGCGAAAACTGCGCCAGCCCAGCCAGCTGCTCAGTCGCAGCCGCGACCGGGCCGAGAGCGAGTACAGCTTTCCTGTGAAACCTGTGAGTTCCAGACGACTCCCCCGGTGCTTGGGTTGTTCTCGTTTAACAGTCCAACTGGCGCCTGCGAGGCGTGCCAAGGGCTCGGAGAACGACTCGTGTTCGATGCCGATCTCCTCATTCCCAATGATCGGTTGACGCTCGAGGAAGGGGCGATCCGCCCGTGGTCGCGGCTCGGTAATAACACGCAATCAATCCAAGCACTCTTGCGTCGGCTTCGCGAGGTCACTGGCATTGCTCCGGATGTCGCCTACGCTCAATACACCGCTGAAGAACAGGCGTTGGTGATGCGGGGGACGGCGGATGGTCGCTACCAGGGAGTGATCCCGTATCTTGAAGAGCGATATGCGTCTACCTCGTCTGATTACGTTCGTCGGGAGCTTGAGCACTACATGCGCACTGTAGAGTGCGACGTCTGCCGAGGATTGCGGCTCAAGGCGTCAGCGTTGAGTGTGCTCATTCATGGGAAGAATATCGCAGAACTCAGCGGAATGACCGTTGACTCGTTGAACAAGTGGCTAGAGGGTGTGCGCTCTGGCATTGATGAGACGGAGCGGCAGGTGAGTGAGCCGATTATTCGAGATCTCACCTCCCGATTGGGGCAATTGGCTAAGGTCGGTGTTGGCTACTTGACGCTCGATCGTACCGCAGACTCGCTTGCAGGCGGGGAGGCCCAACGGATCCGACTGGCAACACTGCTTGGTGCTGGCCTCACCGGCGTACTCTACGTACTCGACGAACCCTCGGTGGGACTACATCCCCACGACCTCCATCGCCTCGCCCAGTCGATTGAGGGGCTGCGCGATCAAGGGAATACCGTGATTCTCGTAGAACACGATCAGCAGCTGATTGCTGTAGCCGACCATATTATCGACATCGGCCCTGGTGCTGGCAACAAGGGCGGGAAGGTCGTAGGACAAGGTTCCTACCGTACATTCGTCGAGAAGAGCCGCTCAATTACTGCCCAGTACCTGCGTGGAGAGAAAACCATTCCCTTGCCGGGTCGCCGCCGACAGGCCCAGGGGCACCTAACGGTCGTCGGGGCGAAAAGTTTTAATCTCAAGAACCTGACGGTGCGCATCCCTCTTCAGACTTTAACCTGTGTGACTGGTGTCTCTGGTTCAGGTAAGTCGACGTTAGTCCAAGAGGTGCTTGCGAAGGCACTGGCACAGCATTTCCATCGAGCGCAAGCCGAGCCCGGGGCGCACGAGCGGATTGACGGTTTGGATCGGATTGACAAGGTGATTAGTGTTGACCAGTCGCCAATTGGCCGTACGCCTCGATCGAATCCGGCGACATATACGAATGTCTTTGGGCCGATCCGAGATCTCTTTGCCGCAACGCCTCTTGCAGTTGAGCGCAAGTACTCGCCAGGACATTTCAGCTTCAACGTCCGGGGCGGCCGTTGCGAGACGTGTCGTGGTGACGGGGTCATGAAGCATGAAATGCACTTCATGCCCGATGTATTCGTGACCTGCGAGACCTGTTCCGGCACTCGTTACAAGCAAGAAATTCTCGATATTCAGTACAACGGCAAAACGATTGCCGAGGTGTTGGCGATGAGCATCAGCGAGGCAGCAGCGTTCTTTGCTGACACGCCCGTGGTAGCAAGTAAGCTCGACGTTCTCGTTTCCGTTGGCTTAGGCTATCTCGAGCTTGGCCAGCCAGCAACGACGCTCTCGGGCGGGGAAGCTCAGCGGATCAAGTTGGCAACGGACCTTGCCCGACCATCGACTGGGAAAACCCTGTACATACTCGACGAACCGACGACCGGTTTACATTTCGACGATGTGAAGCAGCTGCTCGATGTCCTGCATGCACTCGTTGATCGAGGCAATACCGTAGTGGTCATCGAGCATAATCTCGACGTCGTGAAATCGTCAGATTGGATGATCGAACTCGGTCCTGAAGCCGGTGATGCCGGTGGTTATCTTGTGGCAGAAGGAACTCCTGAACAGATACGGCAAAGCGAAAGTTCCCAGACCGGTAAATTCTTCTAGCTGTCGATTGCTGGGTTCTCTTGATATCATGCTCGCATGAACTTGCGAGAAATGGGATATCTAAAGCGTGTCTTTGCTTTCGGTGTTGCACTAGTACTCTTGACCGCCCCGTCGCTTCTCTCTGCCCAGAATATTGGACCTACCATTGACCCTGAGACGGGGGAAGTTGGACCGGGGTTTGAGGTTGAGCCCAATATCGGGCCAACAATAGACCCAGAGACAGGAGAGATTGGTCCAGGATTTGAAGTTGAAAACAATAACTTGGGTGCTTGCGATTCGCTCATTTGCCCCAACCAAACAATTGGTCAAAACTTAGAACGGCTGTACGAAATTTCTGTGCCGATCATTCTGACCCTGGCATTTCTGGTTGTTCTCTACGCTGGATATCTCTACATCACCTCTCTCGGTCGTCCAGATGCAGTCAATGAGGCGAAGAATTGGTTTGTCGCCGCTCTCGTCGGTTCAGCGCTCATTTTGCTCTTGCCGCTGATTATAGATTTCCTCGGCACCCCCTCAGGCTAGAATTTCCCAGGATTCTCTGGTAATATCTCCGGTGCAAACGCGCCGTGGTAGCTGCTCCGATCCGCTTGCGGTATCGGAGAGGAAAGTCCAGACACCAGAGAGCAGCGTACCCTGTGCAAGCAGGGCGGCCGTGAGGCCAGAGATAGTGGCACAGAAACAATACCGCCTACGTCACGAAAGTGACCGGCAAGGGTGAAAAGCGCGGGTGTAAGAGACCCGAACTCTCACGTCGGAAGGCGTGGAGGTGCAAAACGCTTACGTGGTGCAAGTCCGGTGGGCTTGAACGTCGTCAATCCTACTGCTCGTAGGGGCGCCCCCAAGTCCGGACGCAAAGATAGATAGCTATCCTCGACAGAATCTGGCTTATGAGCGCGTTTGCACACAGTATCCCGTCTCTCGACGGGGTATTTTGTTTCATATAGTTTGGGGAAGCGACCTATTCCGGGGTCGTCTAATGGTAGGACAGCGGCCTTTGGAGCCGTTAATCGGGGTTCGAATCCCTGCCCCGGAGCCAGAATACCCTCAAAGTTAGTCAATTTTACTTAGGGCAAGCGATGCCAAGATATCTTTCATGAGCAGCGGTAAATCTGTTGGCAGGGTTTATGTATTCGGGACGTTCGACGGCTTACACCCGGGCCATTGGTGGTTTTTCCGCCAAGCCCGCTGGTACGGCTCGCATCTGACCGCCGTTATTGGCCGGGACGTGAACGTTGCCCGGATCAAAGGCCGCCTTCCAATGTTCTCCGAGTGGGAGCGTGCCCGGCGGCTTGAACGCTCCAGGTGGGCTGACGAAGTGAAGCTCGGCGGCACGGGGCAGCCCTTCGAGCTACTGCAACGGGAACCAATCGACACGATATGTTTAGGATACGACCAGCAGCCAAGGGCAGCGGTTCTTCGCGCTGAACTTGAAAGAATCGGCAAGTCCCACGTGCAGGTTGTCCGGCTTCGCCCCCTGCTTCCTTGGCTCTTTAAGAGCTCGCTGCTCAAGCGGTGGGGGCTCGTGCGAGTGGCCAATGTGGAAAACAGGAGTGAGTCCGATTGACACTCGAAGGCGGCCAGGTATAGTTGATTGCAAGCTTAAAGGAGGAGAGGAGGTGATTGCACATGCCGTACGCTGTTCAGTCAAAGAAGACGGGTGACACGTACTACTTGTTCAAGAAGGATGTGATGCTTCGTGGTGGTCGTGAGCAGACAATTTTCTACTTCTCGCGCGACCCGAAAAATCCGAAAGGCACCCCGGTTGAGGAGCTTCCCGAAGGGTACGAGACCATGGAGAACGCTCGCACTGGCTTGCCAATGTTGAAGCGCATTCAATAACAGACCACACTCAACTATCAAAACGTCCTGGTTTTCCAGGGCGTTTTGATATTCTAAGCAGTGATCGGAGGGAGCATTTTTTTTCGCAGGTCGGCAGCTCAGTCTACGCCGAGCGTAGATGGCATTCGCCCGACGACCGTACGGTCGAAGCGCGCCCGTGTCAACTTGTTGCCAGGGTTCGGCGTGAGCCTGGTAGTTTTTTGCATCGGCCTTGCCAGTACTGCAATCGCAGCGGGCGCAGACGCCAGTTTTCTCCTTCAGATGCGACAACTTGTTCCACCGGGTGAGTACCTCATTTTGTTTCAAAATAATGCCGAATTGCGACCAAGCGGTGGATTTCTGGGGAGTTTTGCCACCGTAAAGATTGCAGAATGGGGCTATGAGGATGTTGCTATCGATACGAATATCTATAAACGTGACAATGCCTTCACGGCTCGCCATAGCATTGAGCCGCCCTTACCACTCAAGCCCCACATTGCCGACGGCAAATGGGCGATGCGCGATAGTAACTGGGATCTGGATTTTCGCGACGCCGCGGAGCGCGTGGCCTGGTTCTACCAGCAAGAAGGCGGTACGTCTGTCGATGGCGTGATAGCGGTGAATGCGACCGTTCTTGTTGATCTGCTGAACTTGACCGGACCAATCGAGCTGCCGCGCTCCGGGGAGATTGTGGACTCCGACACAGTGCTAGACGCGCTTCATCACCAGATCGAACGTTCATACTTTGATGATCCAGAACGAGCGCAAGAGAATGAGCCGAAAGAGGTGCTGACTGAACTCCTGCCGATCCTTGAAGAGCGACTAAGACAGCCGGTACTCGCTTGGCAGGCAGTGAAGCTAGTGCGGCAGGAGTTGAATGAGAAGCACATCCAGCTCTACCACGTAAATTCATCGGTAGAGTCAAAGATCCTTAAGGCAGGCTGGGGCGGCGAGATAGTTTCAGCGGAGGGTGGCTACCTGGCAGTCAATCAAGCCAATGTTGGCGCCAAAAAAAGCAGCCTGAGTATTCAACAATCGTTGGCATTGTCCGTAACGACGAGCGGAGAAGTGCATGAGCATGTCCTTGAGATCCAACGTACCCATGCCGGGACTAGCCGCTGGCCGGATGGTCCCGACGTTAGCTACCTAAGAATACTCCTCCCGGAATCGACCCAGGTCCGTTCGTTCTCAATCGACGGCGTAGAAATTTCCTACGATCAAGCGAATGCGTCTGGCAAGGTCGTCGTGGGTACGTCAGTAACCACCCGACCAGGACAAACAGCAGCGCTTCGTCTTGCCTACGACGTGTCGAGAACGCTCCTTGGGCAACCGTACCAGTTGACCTACCAGAAGCAATCTGGCGTGCTTCGGGAATTCCTTTCGGTATACGTTGATGGCAAGGACCTGTTTCAAGGAGCAGTCGTCCGCGACACATTCATCGGCCGTGAAGGGAGTTTTCCCCTTCACGACTAGCAGTCATCTGCTACGATGACATCGCTGAGCAAGCGTTGTCTGGGAAAGCGCCCGGCAGGGCGTGCTTCAATATTCAGTAATATGTGGAGCCACCTATGGCTGAAGAGAAGAAGAAGCAGTATACCGCGGCCGATATCACCGTCCTCGAAGGACTCGAGGCAGTTCGGAAGCGACCCGGTATGTACATCGGGGGGACAGGGAAAGACGGCCTCCACCATCTGATCTGGGAAGTTGTTGATAACGCTATCGACGAGGCCATGGCCGGGTATGCAAATCGGATTGACGTCGCCCTGCTTCCAGGAAACGCGGTTCAAATTCGAGACAACGGCCGAGGAATTCCCGTTGACGAGCAAGCGACAACAAAGAAGTCGGCTCTAGAGACCGTGTTAACGACCTTGCATGCCGGGGGCAAGTTTGGCGGCGAGGGCTATAAGGTATCATCCGGCCTTCATGGGGTCGGCGTTTCGGTTGTAAACGCTCTCTCGACGACCCTGAAAGCAGAAGTGTGGCGGGACGGAAGGTACTACTGGCAAGAGTACGAACGAGGAACACCGAAATCTGCGCTGAAAAGCGGCGAGGCGACAGAGGCGTTTACCGGTACGCAAATTACATTCACTCCGGATCCTGAGCTCTTCGGCGACCAAGTTTTTGATTGGTCGGTGGTATTGGAACGATTGCGGCAGCAATCCTATCTCACTAAGGGGATTCTGGTTGTTGCTGCGGACCAGAGAGGCGAGGTGCCGACTTCCTTCTCGTTTCATTTTGAAGGGGGGATCGCTTCTCACGTTCGCTACCTTAATAGACACCGACACCCGCTCCATGATCCAGTGTATCTTGAAAAGGTGGCCGAGGGCGTCTCTGTCGAGGTGGCACTGCAATACACCGAAGATTTTTCAGAGCGAGTGTTTACCTTTGCAAATACCGTGAACACCCATGAAGGAGGTACGCACCTGACTGGTTTTCGGTCAGCCCTGACCCGGATCCTCAATGAGTACGCAAAGTCAGCGAAACTCGTGAAGGATACCGAGTCTTTCTCAGGTGAAGACGTGCGAGAAGGGCTAACGGCGATTATCAGTGTAAAGTTGGGCGAGCCGCAGTTTGAAGGGCAGACGAAGACGAAACTAGGAAATCCTGAAATCCGTACGATCGTTGAACAAGTAGTAAGCGAAGGGCTGCAGTACTTCTTGCAAGAGCATCCATCCGATGCTAAGCAAATTATTGAGAAAGCGGCGCTGTCAGCGCGCGCCCGATTAGCAGCAAAGGCCGCCCGCGAGACCGTCATCCGAAAGGGTGCGCTCGAGGGCGGTACCTTGCCTGGAAAACTCGCAGATTGTAGCGAAAAAGACCCAAAGAAATCCGAGCTCTATATTGTAGAGGGCGACTCGGCCGGCGGCACTGCAAAGCAGGGCAGGGATCGTAAGTTCCAAGCCATTCTTCCGCTTCGAGGAAAGATCTTAAATGTCGAGCGTGCACGCCTCGACAAGATGCTCTCAACAGAGCACATCAAAGATTTGATCGTCGCATTCGGTGCTGGCATCGGTGAGCAGTTTGACCTGTCGAAGTTGCGTTATCATCGGATTGTCATCATGACTGACGCCGATGTTGATGGGGAGCATATCAGGACGATGCTCTTGACGTTTTTCTTCCGCCACTTTCCCGCCTTACTCGAACATGGCTACCTCTACATTGCCCAGCCTCCGCTGTACAAAGTGACGCTCGGTAAAGAGATGCGCTACGCCTACTCCGACCAAGAGCGAGATCATGTCGTGGCCGAGTTGACAGCTGGCAAAAAGGAGTCTGCCACGCCCAGTATCCAGCGCTACAAGGGTCTCGGAGAAATGAATGCCGAGCAGTTATGGGAGACTACAATGAATCCAGAGCACCGCGTCCTCCTGCGGGTGACCGTTGAAGATGCGGAGCGGGCCGACCAGGTATTTTCAATGCTGATGGGCGATGAGGTTGCTCCGCGGAAACGGTTCATTCAATCGAGAGCCAAAACCGTAGAAAACTTGGATATCTAGCTATGGCAGACGAATCCTTCCCACAACCTGATATCGACAACAACATCGGCAAAGTTGAGCCTCGGAGTATTACCGAGGAGATGTCGAAGAGTTACCTCGATTACGCCATGAGCGTGATCGTCGCTCGAGCGTTGCCTGATGTCCGCGACGGACTGAAGCCAGTACACCGGCGCGTACTTTTTGCGATGCAGCAGAAAGGGCTAACCGCCCGGAGCAAGTACACGAAATCGGCGAACATTGTCGGTGAGGTGCTCGGCAAGTACCATCCTCACGGCGACCAGGCAGCGTATGACGCGCTCGCGCGCCTCGCCCAAGACTTTTCTATGCGGTACCAGCTTGTGGATGGTCAAGGCAACTTTGGCTCCATGGATGGTGACCGCCCGGCTGCCATGCGGTACACAGAGGCTCGTCTGACTGCGGTCGCAGAAGAACTGTTGGCAGATATCGAGAAAGAAACTGTTGAGTTTATTGATAACTATGATGGCACGCAGAAGGAACCGCGGTACTTGCCTGCCAAAGTCCCGAACCTGCTCTTGAATGGTGCGATCGGCATTGCTGTTGGAATGGCCACCAACATCCCGCCCCATAATCTCCGCGAGCTCGTCGCCGGTACGAAGGCGCTTGTCGATAATCCAGAGCTCTCCCTGGAAGAACTCATGGAGCATATTCCCGGCCCCGATTTTCCCACCGGCGCACTGATCTACAACCCGGCCGACATTCACACCGCCTATGCCACTGGCCGGGGCAAGATCGTAATGCGGGCCCGGGCATCGATCGAAGAGAGGAAAAACGGCGGCCATCAGATCGTTGTGTCTGAGATTCCGTACCAGGTAAACAAAGCATCACTTGTTGCCAAGATTGCGGCCCTTGTGAAGGATAAGAAAATCGATGGGGTCAGCGATCTGCGCGACGAGTCAGACCGCAAAGAATCAGTCCGGATTGTTGTTGAACTGAAACAGAACGCCTATCCAAAGAAAGTACTCAACCGTTTATTTGAACTTACCCCGATGCAAACCGCCTTCCACGTCAACATGCTTGCCCTGGAAGAAGGGATCCAACCGGTGGTGTTTTCTCTGAAAGACGCGTTGCTCGCGTTCGTGAATCATCGGGGAGAGGTTATCAGGCGGCGAACAACTTTCGAGTTGAAGCGGGCGGAGCACCGAGCCCATGTGCTTGAGGGCTTACGACTCGCGCTTGACGATATCGATGCTGTGATAACTACGATTCGCGAATCAGCTACTAGGGAAGAGGCCCACGCAGCCCTCAGGGAGCAGTTCAAGCTCACCGACATTCAGGCAAATGCGATTCTCGAGATGCGGTTGGCGGCCTTGGCCGGGCTTGAGCGGCAGAAGGTACTGGACGAGCTTGCAGAAAAACAGGCGTTGATAGCGGATCTGAAAGCCATCCTTGCCTCAGAGGAGCGGGTCAAGGGCATCATTAAGCAAGAGCTCGACGAAGTTGCTGCTACTCATGGGGATGAGCGACGTACGGAGATTGTTCCGACGGCAATCACCGGATTCAACGTTGAGGATCTTATCCCGAACGAACAAGTTGTTATTACTCTCACGAACGAAAACTATATTAAGCGAGTCCCGATTGACGCGTACCGAGCTCAGCAGCGGGGCGGAAAAGGGATT
>CAZOUL010000016.1:0-10584 GCA_964583025.1 uncultured Candidatus Saccharibacteria bacterium | reverse complement strand
TTGGTTTGACCCTCAAGGGTAATTGGAATCCTCCAGGAATTCTCGGTTTTTTGAACCTCGCCAACCGTCATCCCAAGTGCGCCAACCAGATCCTGGAGCTCCTTGGCCGCTTGCTCCCGGGCCTGGGCAAGTCGTTCTTGAATGGAGGGCTCGGGCAACTGCTCGTCGTTTTGAGGAGCTTCTTTTACTTGGGGATTCTCCGGCTTATTCAGCGCTGATTCGTCCTCGGTGTTCGGTACCGGCACCGGCTCACTGGCACCAATCGGCTCGGCAACGGGCGGGATGTTTGGCCGCTCCGCTTTACCGGTCTGCCATTGGCGGATGTTTCGCTGCTCCTCCGGCCTCTCTTTAGCAGTGGCGGCATTGATCGCGTCGATTGGGGACGGCACCTTGCCTTCGGCAATATCCTGTTTCAGGGACGCTTTCTCCCGGTGGACCGTTTCAATCACCGCGTCTTGAGCATTCAATGCTTCAGCCACTACGTCCTTGGGCAGCTCGAAATGTTCCGGTGCACCGGACTGTTCAGGAGGTGCGGCCTGCTCGGCTGCTGGTTGTTGGAGATCGGGTCTCGGTGGCTGCGGCGTTTCCGATACTGGCTCGCCAACAGGAGCAGGGCCCTTGGTATCTGGCGCTGCCTGCTCGTCTTTTTTCGCGTCTGGTTGTTGCCCTGGATCAGTCTCCGGGGAGAGCGTTTCTGGTCCGCCCATTGTCCCTCCTCAAATCAGTATTCAGTATACAGTATTACGTATGTCGTGTACGACGCCCTAGCGCAGGTTGATGGGCGGGATCGGCTTGCCTTGTGGCTCTCCGCTCTCGCCACGGTCCTGGTCTTCCTGGGGCTGCTCGCGAAGATCAATGGTTCCAGCAGGTTGTTCGGTTGGCTGGGGAGTGGGTGTGCCCGGCACTTGGGCCGGCTGGGTTTCTGTCTGAGGCTGACTTGGCGGTTGCGGTGCACTGCCGTTTGAAACCGGAACTTGCGTTGGAGCAGGTTCTTGCTGGGTGGCTTCTTGGGTCGGTTGCGCTGGTTGGGTTGGTACTGGCTGTGTCTGTGGGGTGACTGTCGGCGGGGATTCGCCTTGCTCTTTCATTGCTGCGGCCAGCTCCGGTGATGTCTCCCAGATCGGCTGCTGGGGCGGGTGGGCTTGGTACCACTCTGCCAGGATTCTCCGACCAACAATAAAGAGTTCTTGGATGTACGGATCACCAAGATGATACGGTCGCTTCAGTTTGTAATACTGGGAAATGACAGTAGCGAGTTGTGGTGCCAGCTCCACCCGGGCATTCGATGTTCGGAAGAGCTCGTAGAGCGCTGCCGTACTCGCCACAACCGATCCCGGCAGTGCCTTCACCGGTTTCCATTCCGGTAAGTAGTGGAGCGGTCGGAGAACGGCGCCCACAAGCGTGGCGAGGTCCTCCTCAATGATTTCTGGATTTGGGTGGTCGCCCTGGATTCGCTGGATAAGCTGGGTTTGGGTCAGCGTTGGCGCGACTGCTGGCAGCGCATCCTTCAGAGTCTCATTTTCTGCAAGTGCTTCTTCAGAAATTCCAAGAATATCATCGGCAACAAATTCGATATCGTACGTGAATCTGTCGAACGCACGACCGTATGACACTAAGATTTCAGGACTCAGCGTCTCAAGAAGTCGCAACTGCTCCAGAAGCCTCAGAAGAGCATTCTCCCGATAGATGAGGTCGACTTCTTTGCTAATGGTTTCAGAGCCAGTGACCTGTCCCACTCCCTGAATGTTGATGGGTAGGAGTGTTTGCAATTCTTTATTACCAACTAGCGAACCTAGGGAGCGTGATGCCGCTACTTGCTCGTACGCATCTTGAAGTATGTCAAGCCGTTGCCCAAGAAGGGTTGTGAAGGACGCTGTCTTTGCAAATTGAATCAGTTCGGGGCTGTCGTTCGTTAAACGGAGAATAAATTCCGAGTGAGCAGGTGGATATTGCTCCTCGTCTCCGAGCACCCGGGCCGCAACTCCCATGAATGGCCGGTTTGGATATTGCCGCTCACTCTGAATATAGGGGCTGAGAAGTTGCAGTTTCATCAGGTTGCCGAACGTAGCGCTCTGATAAAGTCCGCATAGGCATCGTCTTCCGGATTGGCCCCTAGCGGTGCAAGCGGTGTGGCTCTGTCAAGTCGTTGCATCGGACGTCCCGTTGCATCGTTTGGAATGTTGAGCGCAGCGGTTCGAAGTGCTTCTCGAACTTGTGGCCGGAGGCGGCTTATTTGAGGCGTAATTCTTGTAAACCCTTGGGAACTTGCCACTTGACGGAAGAATTCCTGCATTTCTTGCGTGGGGTCTCTATCAAGTACGGCATTGATATGAGTAGACGTTGCAAGTTTCTGCGGCTCATTCTCTCTCAGAACGCGCCCGACATTGATATTGTTTCTAGTAGCAATGTCAGTTTCGAGCGTGGGCGCTCGGCCTACCTGAGGAGCTGCCATACTTCCTAGGTGGTAGTACCCATTTTGAAACATTGTTTCGCTAATTTTAGCCATTTGCTCCACCGCATAGTGGTTATTCTGTATTGAGTCAATAGCTCCCTGGTGGGCGGCGGGCCCGCCTGCTGCAAGCTGTTGCCTTAGTCTACGCTGTTCATCAAGTGTTCCGAGCTGTGCGGCCAAGAATCGCTGCATGAGATTGCTGTCTCGGATTGCATTCGGATCTATATTCTGACCCGCCAAAACCCCTGCTTGTAAACGAAGCTGATCTTGCACTGGCCCAGCGGCATTGGTGATGAGATCGCGATAACTATCCAAATATGTGGAGAGCAGACCCTTCTCAGAGATTTTTTTCAATGCGACAGATTTTTCAATCGGATCATTGGTAAAGGCGGCAACTTCCATGAGTCTATACGGATCATCTGGCAACTCCTTGGCACGCTCTGCTTCCTCCATTGCCGTTGCAATATGGCGGAAGTGCGTAGTACGCCGAACGCCAGCCCATTCCGGCGATGCCAGTCCAACATAAGATAGCGCAGAGCGAACAGGATATCTCCCCGAAGTGAATTGACGACCCACCGCAGCACGGGTGCGTAGAGCGCCAAGCGCTTCACCGGTGCCCCTGGCCTTCGCCAAGCGTCCTCTTCGTTCCTCCTCCTGCTTAAGAGCCTGGAAGCCATAGACTGTTCTTCCAAGGGCATTTTGTACTGCTAGTCCGGCTCTTCCTCCACGTGTCGCGGATGAAAAATCAGCGGTCATTATCCGATTGAATCCACCCCGGATTCTTCCCCCCAGGAAACCACCTGCGTACTTAGACAGAGGTTGGAAGACGAGCTTTCCACTGTTAAGCGGAACGTAGATTGCTGCCGCCATGACGAGGATGCCCACAACATAGGCAACAATATCCCCACCAATCTCTGCCTCAATGATGAGGGCGCCGAAGACGAGGAGCGCATACGCGACTGGCTTCATGAACGCCCAGAGGGTGAAGTAGCTCCACCATTTTGAGAACCATCCTTGTACCCCAGGTACCCCCATGGCAATAAAGGCAAGGGGGGCGACGACGACGAGAAACTGCAGCACTAAATTACGGACGAGAAAAAGAACGAGAAAGCCAATCATCACCAAGATCGGGAAGAAAAGCAGCAGAATGGCAACAATGGCACCGACGATGAGACCGAAAGGCCCTCCAATGGCTATAGCTGGGATGATAAGCGCGATCACGCTTGCCAATACGGTGCCGAAGCCTCCGCCGAACATGGCAGCGCCGACGTCAACTCCGAGAACTGCTTCGGCAGTATCGAGTGCAGTAACTGATAATGACTGGGCAAGATCCAGGATAGCTTGGCAAATAAAGAGAGAGAAGTTGGCTAAAACAAAGCCCACAATCAGAGACGGCAAGGCTTTCTTCACTGAGTAGGTATCGAGGTTGATCCGCAGGACATTGGCGAATGCAACAATAATGAGGACAGCCACGAGTACGTAGTTAATGAGTCCCCGGAAAAATTCCCAGAACTCAACATTGCTTTCATTGTTGATGATCTCGTTTGCGGGCTTAAGATCATTGAAAATGAGCGGCAAGCCAGAATTTCCGTCTTGTGCGTAGGCAGTAAACTGGCTTGGCAGTAAGACAACAGCGAGCACCTGTGCAGCTAACAAAATAGCAGCGATGATTAAGGGGGTTCTGAAAAAATTGATAGCTCTGCTGCCCATTAATCTAGAGATTATCCAGTTGCGCTTGAATAGCATTTGAAAGGGTGACGGCAAAGTCGCGCAGGGCGTCGACGAATTGCCAGAAAAGGCAGCAGAAGGGCTTAAAGAAATCTTGTAGGAACGTCTGCTGTACCTTTGCATCCTCGCACTGCTTGCAGTCAAAGTAGTCAAGTAATCTGTTAAACGCATCATTCACGGCGTTGACCGCTTGAGACGTGAGCGATGTCCTGGTCCGGCCAAGTTCGACCTCAACCTCATTGAGGGCCGAAAGTAGGCTGCCGCGAGATGCGACGAGTCGTTGATATTCAGCGGCATGCGTCTTGTCACACCCTTTTTCTTGGGCTTCCTGGAGCGTTGCGTGGAGCGAGAGGATCGCATTTGTGGCAGCCCCAAGTTCCTGATCCGCTCGTTGCTGATTCTCCCTCAGGAGTCCGACGTCGTTTTTCGCTCTTGCAATGAATATTTTTGCATTTGCTTCTTGCTGCTGGGCTCGAGCAATGATGACGTCACAGTCTGCTTGGGTAGTATCACTGTCGCTATACGTTGCAGGCGTGTAGTTAATCGGTGCAGCAAAGTCACTAAATTTAATGACTTTGGGAATTCCTCCCAGCTGACCACCAGAACCAGCAGACGAAATCTCTGTCTGTAAGTGGCTGTTATTAAATGCCCTTACGTCACGTTGCAGCTGTGTTACTGCTTGCTGATAGCTACTACTAGAAATACATCCGCTCGCACCGGCTTGGTTTGTGGCAGCGATTGCCTCGATGATATTTTGACGCATCGTAATTGTTAGGTTGCGTAACTCATCTTCTATGCGAGCAAGTTCTGTCGAGTTAGCACTGTTCGTATTCTTAAATTTTTCTACCAATTGTGCGGTTTCAGGGTTGAACCTTTCTCTAAATTCGTCGAGAGAGCCCAGAAACTTTTCATCGAACGTTGACTTGATCTGTGCACAGTCCTGAGCGAACGTTTGGGAGGGCGTGAAAGCCGTGAAAGCAATGATTGCGAGCAGTAAGCCAGCAAGAAGTTTTTTTGCTAAGAACCCTGAGTGCGACACGTCCCCTCCAGTCGATTAGGGCAATGATATCACGTCAGGCGCAGTGAGGCATTCGCTTCGATGACACGAGGAAAGTGGGCAATGCCGACGTTTCTGGTAAATCGAAAGAGGCCGGCGGCGCCGATCATGGCGGCGTTGTCGGTACAGAACGAGGGATGGGGCACGAGGAATGAGGAATGAGGAAACAGCTCTTGGGCGCGCCGCCGCAGCTCCTTGTTTGCCGAAACGCCGCCGACGATTGCCACCGTTTTCGGCGAGTGTCGTTTCGCTGCTTTTACGAGTTTGGCAAGAAGAACGTCGACGATTGCATCCTCGGTTTCCTTAGCCGCGGCTGCCGAGGAATTTGGGTCGTTGGGGTCAATTTCGCCGCGGTCGATGGCGTAGCGGACGGCGGTTTTCAAACCCGAGAAGCTAAAGTTCAGGTCGCCGGAGTCGAGCATCGGGCGAGGCAGTTCTAGTGAACCGGCAGTGGCCCCGTTTTGCGCGAATCCTTTCCCGTTCATCGCCTGGCGTGCTTTCTCGGCTTCCTTTGAGAGGGCAGGCCCGCCAGGGTATCCGAGTCCCAGTAAGCGGGCGCACTTGTCGAACGCTGCGCCGGCGGCGTCGTCGACGGTTCTGCCCAAGACCTCGTAGGTGAAGTGGTCGCGCATGAGGATCAGGCTCGTGTGCCCGCCCGAAACGGTGAGGAAGAGAATTGGGAATTGAGGAAGCGAACCGTAATCCGTAATCCGGTTTCCGTCCGTGTTTTGTAAAAACACGGAGTACAAATGTCCTTCCCAGTGATTGACGGGAATGATGGGCAGACCCGAGAGCTCGGCCAGCATCGCGGCAGCGTTCGTACCCACCAGGAGCGAGCCGATGAGTCCGGGGCCGACGGTGACAGCGATCGCGTCGAAGCCACCAAGTGCCGCCTGGACCTCGGCGCTCTGCGCATCCTTGCCCTGGAGAAGTCCCGCTTGATGAAGGGTTAGGGTGATCGTTGGAATGATGTTCTTCACGTGCTCCCGAGCGGCCAGATCGGGGTAGACCCCGCCGTACTCGGCGTGAAGCTTGACCTGGGACGCAATAACATTGGAGCGGGTAGCGGCAACCGACTGGCCATCCCCTTCGACGACCGCCGCCGCGGTCTCGTCGCAACTTGTTTCGATGGCAAGTACCCTTGGCATAGCTTCTGAAGGATACCGGGAACGTGGTACGCTGGCCACATGTCGAGATCGTTCTTGCAATCAGAGGGCTGGGAGGCATTCCAGCGGTCGTTGGGACATCAAACGGACCGTATTGCTGGCCAACTGCTCATCACCCACCCGACCGCGCTCGGCGCGTACCAGTACTGTCCGCGGCCGCTGGAGCTCGACGATCGAACTCTCGAGGCCTTCTCGAGGGAAGCTCGAGTGAACCACGCGCTCTTCGTCCGCATCGACCCGGACGAATCTTTCAACCCAGAATCCGTTCACCGCTCACCCTTGACCGTTCACCAGGCTCGCCCTACCCAGCCCCAGCACTCGCTGGTGCTCGATCTTTCCCCCGGCCTTGATGATCTGATGGCGTCGTTTCACGAAAAAACCCGCTATAACATTCGCCTTGCCGGCCGGAAGGAGGTCGTGGTCACGACCTCGCGAGATCCGGCGTCGAGGGAGTTATTGGCCTTTCTTGAGCTTGCCAAGGGCACCGGCGGCCGGCAGCAGTTCCACTACCATCCGGCAGGCTACTACCGGACAATGCTTGAGGTTTTGGGGAACGAGGAAGCAGGAATCACGGCTTCCTGCCTGGTCGCATGGCATGAGAAGCAGCCGGTGGCAGCGCTCATCTTGCTCATCCACCAAGAGGCCAATGCGGCCTACTACCTCCATGGCGCGTCCTCGTACCACCATCGGCAACTCATGGCTCCCCACTTGCTGCAGTGGGAAGCGATCCAGCAGGCCAAAGCAGCGGGATGTGCCCGCTATGATTTTTGGGGCATTACGACGAGCGA
Source organism: uncultured Candidatus Saccharibacteria bacterium (assembly GCA_964583025.1). Classification (GTDB taxonomy): domain Bacteria; phylum Patescibacteriota; class UBA1384; order JACPKC01; family JACPKC01; genus CAZOUL01. The sequence continues at coordinate 3,393 of CAZOUL010000016.1, read as the reverse complement.
CGACCCAACCCATCCGTGGGCGGGAATTACCCGCTTCAAGCGCGGGTTCGGTGGGAGCGAAGTGAGCTATCAGGATTCGTTCGACCTGGTCGTCGACCCGGCGCGGACCCGGCTCTACCGACTCGCCCGCTCTGTACGCCGCCGGCTTCCGTTCTAGCGTTGTAGTGGCTGGCTCTCGGCTGAGCTGAGGGCAAACCGTTCGGCCTTGCTCTGGGCTACGGCCGCCAAGTCGGTTTCTCCTAAGTTCCCGTGGGCGATAGCGAGAAGTTCGAAGGTGTAGGCATGGATCGGATCAATCGCCTGGGCAACCGAGAGGTAGCGGACCGCTGCTTTCGTGTGGGCTCGAGCCAACTCGGCATCTCGGGTCCAGGCCGTGTCGGCCCGGGCGAGCTCGGCGAACCCAGCGTAGACAGCGGCGTCGCGGAACTGCGGGTCTTTTTGGCTCGCTGCTTGGAGGCAGTAACTTGCGAGTGAGAATGATTCTGCTTTGAGTGCTTCCATGCCGTCTCGGGCCAGCTGGCGCGGATCAGCACTACTCGCCACCAAATAGGGCACTGCCCGACCATCGAATTCGTCGGCAACGGTGGCTAGATCAGCCGCGACCGCCTCTTGGACGCCGGCGAGTTGCCCGCGTTGCCAGCCCAGCGCGCCGGCAATGATCAGCACGGCGAGCGCGTAGAGCGCCAGACGCCGCCGCCAGCTCGGCCGCGTCGCGCCGCCTTGGTAAGGCGCGGTGGTGACGCGGGGTCCGAAGCCAGCCTTCAAGCCCCTCAAATCGAACTGGCGTGGTTGCATGGCACCATGGTAACAAATCTCCTCCGTTTACACTGTTCTACTCCTGTTGTATCCTAGACCAACAATGGCTCGCGAGCTGCCCAAACACTACAACCCGGCCGAGCACGAAACCGAGATCTACGAGCGGTGGGAGTCAAGCGGTGCGTTTGCTCCCCAGGAGGATCCTGAGGAGGCAACGTTTTCAATGGCTTTGCCGCCACCCAACGTTACCGGCACGCTCCACATCGGCCACGCCTTCGAGCATACCCTCCAAGACACGATTGTTCGTTTCCACCGGATGCAGGGTGAGCGGACCCTCTGGATTCCCGGAACCGACCACGCTGCCATTGCGACCCAGGCGCGGTACGAGAAAGAGCTCGCCAAGAAAGAGAAGAAATCGCGGCACGACTTTTCCCGGGAAGAGTTTCTGGCTCGGGTGCAGGAATTCGCTCTCGCCAACCAGGACCAGATTCTCTCGCAGCTCAAACGGCTCGGTGACTCTGTCGATTGGTCGCGACTTGCTTTTACCCTCGATGAAGCCCGGGAGCGAGCAGTTCGTACGGCGTTCAAGCGGATGTATGACGATGGGCTCATTTACCGGGGACACCGAATCGTCAACTGGGATCCAAAAGGGCAAACGACCCTTTCGGATGATGAGATGGTGCACGAGGAAATTCTAGGATCCCTCTACACCTTCCGCTACGCCAAGGACTTCCCGATTCCCATTGCCACGACCCGCCCAGAGACCAAGCTCGGCGACGTTGCGGTGGCCGTGCATCCGGACGATGAGCGCTATGCCAAGTATGTCGGCGAGACGTTCGCCGTGGAGTTTGTCGGGGTGCCGCTCTCGATCCAAGTGATCGCCGACCCGGCCGTCGACCCAACGTTCGGGACCGGTGCGGTCGGCGTGACTCCGGCTCACTCGATGGTGGACTGGGAGATGGCGGAGCGCCACGGCCTCGCGTTCAAGCAAGTGATCAATGAGTACGCCAAAATCGACGGCGTGTCCCCGGCTTTTGACGGGCTCAAGGTCAAGGAAGCCCGGGCGCTTGTTATCGAACAGCTCCGCACGGCTGGTCTCCTGGAGAACGAGGCAGAAATTACCCACAACGTGGCCAAGTCGGAACGAACCGGCGGCGTGATTGAGCCGCTCCCGAAGCTCCAATGGTTCGTCGACGTTGACAAGGAGTTCCAGCTCCAGCGTTCCTCGCTCAAGAAGATTTCCAGCGGCAGCACAACCACGCTCCAGAGCATCATGCGCTCGGTTGTTGCAAGCGGCGAGGTCGAGATTCTCCCCGAGCACTTCCAGAAGACCTACGACCACTGGGTCGACAACTTGCGGGATTGGTGCATTAGCCGACAGATCCTCTACGGCCACCAAATCCCGGTGTGGTACCGGGGTGAGGACATCTACGTGGGCGTTGAGCCGCCTGAGGGCGTTGGCTGGGAGCAGGATCCTGACACGCTCGACACCTGGTTTTCCTCCGCCCTCTGGACGTTCTCGACCCTCGGCTGGCCTGAGGCAACCGACGATTTGGCGGCATTCCACCCGACCAGCGTCTTGAGTCCCGGGTATGAGATTCTCACCCTCTGGGTGTCGCGGATGATCATGATGTCTGGCTATCTCCTCGGGGAGGTGCCGTTCCGGACCGTCCTGATCCATGGGATTGTCCGCGACAAAGACGGCCGGAAGTTTTCGAAATCCTTGAACAACGGCATCGATCCGCTGGAAGTGATCGAGGAGTACGGGACCGACGCTCTCAGAATGAGTCTCACCATGGGCGTGGCACCCGGAAGCGACGTCAAGTTCGATCTGGGCAAGGTGAAGGCCCACAAGCACTTCGCCAATAAGCTCTGGAACATTGCCCGGTTCACGCTCATGAGCCTAGACGAACCGTTCCCGGGCCCACTGAGAGAGGCGTCAGAGCTCGTAGACGTCCAGCACACTACTGACGCCGACCGGACGATCCTTGCTGCGCTCGCTGAGACGACTGAGCAAGTCACGCGAGCTATGGAGGAGTTCCAGTTCCACTTGGCAGCCGAGCGCCTCTACCACTTCGTGTGGCACGAGCTCGCTGATATCTACATTGAGCAGGCAAAGGCCCAACTCGACGGAGCAGGCACAGGCGTTGCGACACACACCCAAACCGTGCTCCTCGTCCTGCTGAGGGAGTCGTTGAAACTCCTTCACCCAATCATGCCATTCGTCACCGAAGCAATTTGGCAGGAGCTACCCCAGGAGACAAGAGACTCCGAGCTCCTCATCACTGCCCCATGGCCAACCAGCCGCTCGTAGCTGAGCCAGATCGGACGCTCGTCCTCATTGACGCGATGGCGCTCGTGCACCGGGCGTTCCACGCGATCCCGTTCCTGACCACGAAATCTGGCCAGCCGGTCAATGCCGCCTACGGCTTTACCTCGACCCTTCTCCATATCATGGCGGAACTCGGGACGAAGTACATGGCAGTCGCCTTCGACGAGGCCGGCCCGACCTTCCGTCACGCCGACTTTGCCGACTACAAGGCGACCCGGCCGGAAACGCCAGATGCGCTCAAGTCGCAGTTTCCGATTGTCCGGGAAATTGTCCCGGCGTTGGGATTGCCGAGTTTCGGGATTCAG
>CAZOUL010000015.1:0-10764 GCA_964583025.1 uncultured Candidatus Saccharibacteria bacterium | reverse complement strand
AGGTGGCTGAGGAGATCAAAGCGATGGTTGCCGATCTAGAAGTGGGCCAAACCTACTCGGGTACAGTTGTCGCGATTAAGAAGAACATGGGCGGGTCAGAGATCGGGGCAATCGTTGAGATCGGCCCAAAGAAAGAGGGGATGGTTCACATCTCAGAAGTGGCCAATGAGCGGATTCCGGACGTGTCGAGCCGGGTCAAGGTGGGCGACCAGGTAAACGTCAAGGTGCTTGAAATCGATCGGGAGCGGGGCCGGATGAAACTCTCGATGAAGCAAGCGCAGTAATTTTGGAGAACAATGAGGAGGAGTATCGATTGACAGGCGCTGCCCTTTCCGGTACGATACCCTCCTCATCGAGTTGTCCTCTCTTTTCCACTCCACTCTGGAGTTCGGCGCCTAGGCGCAACTGTTTCCCTGTTCTATTGCTTCACGGCTGCCTCAGCCATGAAGCCATGAAACATTGAAGCAATATCTCAACACGACACTCGAACTCTCTTGAGTGTCTCCAGTACCCGGGATGGGTACGAAAGAAAGGAAGTATAGTTCTCATATGGTGTTAAAGGCATACCACGCGTCCAAGCAGCCTGAAGGCGGTAAGAAAAAGCCGCAAGCGGGCCGGACTGACGCGACGAACAAGCAATCCAGCCGCCGGCCAGGCGGCAGTCCAGCAGGGCGTCCAGAACGCTCGTCTTCAGGTGGTCGTCGAAGCGGCGGCCGGAACGGATTCGGCGGACGGCCTCGTCCGCCCAAGAAAAAGATGCAGCAGCGCCCGGAGACGCCCGGCATCTTGCTGCGCGGCGAAGGGTCAAAGGAGAAAACGCAGCCGGTCAAGTACCAGGCGCCAATGGGCAAGCTCCGGATTATCCCGCTCGGCGGCTTAAATGAGATCGGCATGAACATGACCGTCTTCGAGTACGGCAATGACATGATCGTCATTGACGTTGGCGGTCTCTTCCCCAAGGAAGACATGCCTGGGGTCGACTTAGTGATCCCCGACATTAGCTACGTCTTAGAGCGTCGGCACAAGCTGCGGGCGATCCTCTTCACCCACGGCCACGAGGACCACATTTCCGGGATCCCCTACATCCATCCCCGGCTCGAAGGCGTACCGCTCTACGGGCTACCGCTCACGGCCGCCCTCATCGAATCGAAGTTCGAAGAGCACAACATTCAGACCAAGGTCAACGTGGTCAAGGCCGGCAATACCCTGAAGTTCGGCGAATTTACCGTTGACCTCTTCACCTTGCCGCACACGATTCCTGATAACGTCGGGATGGCGATCCATACCCCTGAAGGTTTGATTGCCTACTGTACCGACTGGAAGTTCGACCACACCCCGGTCTGGGGCGACCCGGCTGATTACAAGAAGCTCATCGAGATGAGTAACCAGGGTGTCGTGGTGCTCATGAGCGATTCGACCAACGCCGATATTCCCGGTTACGCCATTTCCGAACGGGTCGTCCAGATGGAGATCGAGAAGGTCTTCCGCTCGCACTCCGACGGCCGGATTATTATGAGCTCGTTTGCCAGTAATATTAACCGGATTCAGATTGCGATTAACCTCTCGGCCAAGTACGGCCGTAAGTTGGCGGTCTCGGGCCGCTCGATGGAGCGCAACGTCAATAAGGCGTTGGAGCTCGGGTACGTCAATGCTCCGAAAGATATCCTCGTCGATATCCGTAAGATCGGGAACATGGCGCCGAACAAGCTGACGATTCTTTGTACCGGCTCCCAGGGCGAGGAGTACTCGGCGCTGGTCCGGATGGCCTCCGGCGAGCACCGGCAGGTCAAAATCAAGAAGGGCGACCTGGTGATCATTTCGGCCTCACGGATTCCCGGCAACGAACACCGGATCCACCAGACGGTCGACAATCTCTATCGCCAGGGCGCCGAGGTGATCCAGGGTGGCGAGCAGGACATGCATACCTCCGGTCACGCCAAGATGGAAGAATTAAAGATGATGATCGCGATGCTCAAGCCCAAGCATTTCATTCCGATCCACGGCGAGTACCGCAAGCTCAAGGCCCACGGCCGACTGGCCAAGGAGATGGGCGTGGAGACGAAGAACATTTTCGTCGGTGAGAACGGTTCGATCTTTGAGCTTGAAAAAGGCGCCGGGAAGTGGGCGGGCAAGGCCCAGGCCGACTACATCATGATCGATGGGCTCGGGGTCGGTGATGTTGGCAACATCGTCATCCGCGACCGCCAGGCGATGGCCGAAGAGGGGATCTTCATGGTCATCCTCACGGTCAGTAAGAACCGCGGAACACTCCTCTCGAGCCCCGACATTATCTCGCGCGGGTTCGTCTACATGCGGGCGGCCGAGGACCTGATCCATAAGGCCCGCAAGGAGATCACTGATCTCTTTGACCGGCATAACAAGAAGGCGCCGATGGATTGGGAGTACGTGAAGCGCGCCATTCGCGACGACCTGGGCAAGTTCCTCTACGACTACACCCAGCGCCAACCAATGGTGATCCCGGTGATTATTGAAGCCTAAGTGTTTTGAGCAAAATAGACGCGCCTCCTGTTTACGGGAGGCGCGTTCCGGTTTACCATAGTAAGACGGTAAGGAGGGCCTGTGGCTCGGAAGCGCCGACGGCGCAAATCATCGCAGACTCCCTGGACCGCCCACTTCGACTGGAGCATCAATCCGGAAACGGTCCGGGAAGTGGCAGCGGTTTTCTTTGTCGTGGTTGGCTTGATTGCCCTCTTGGCACTCTTTGGGGCAGCTGGCTCATTGGGTAGTTGGCTCAATACGCTCTTCCGGAGTCTCCTTGGAGCCGTCCACGGGCTCGTGGCAATCGCGTTCATTGGAGTGGGAGCGGTGCTTTGGAATCCGGAACGCTTTCCTCTGCGATGGTCGCTCGTTGGAGGACTTGGCCTCCTCTTCCTCGCTCTCTCCGCGATCGTGGCACCAGCAGGTGGTGCAATTGGCAATGGGATTGACCGGATCATTGAGCAAGCTCTTGGGCCAGTTGCCGCCAATATCTTCCTCTTCGGCCTGGTGATCGTTAGCATTCTCCTGATTTCCAATACTTCGCTGCGGGCGCTGGCTGGCCGGATTGTCCCCACCACGGGCACCGAACCGAATGTTCGGGACCACTCCGCTGGTCCAGCCGCTGGCGAGGCCCGAGTTTCGGTCTTTCAGGCAGTTCGGGAAAAAATTGCGGCGGCCACGACCAGTGCTCCAGTGGTGAATCAGAAGACCTCGGCACCGGCCTCTGCCGCACCGGTCGTTGGCCTCATGAGAGCCCAAGGCGACTGGGAGTTTCCCGCTCTTGATCTCTTGGAGCTCGCCAAAGGCAAGGCCAAGCCGGGCAACGTCGCCAAGAACGTCGAAACCATTCAGAAGACCCTTAAGGATTTCAATATCTCGGTGACGATGGGCGACGTGAATATTGGCCCGACGGTGACCCAGTACACCCTGAAGCCAGCCGATGGGGTCAAACTTGCTCAGATTACGGCCCGGAACAACGACCTGGCCCTTGCCCTAGCGGCGCCGTCGATTCGGATCGAGGCACCAATCCCTGGCAAGTCGCTTGTTGGTATTGAGGTGCCCAATCAGGTGCCGGCCGCGGTGACCCTCAGGGAAGTACTTGAGACCGAAGATTTCAAGGCGGTGAAGTCGAGCCTGACCCTCGCTCTCGGCCGCAACGCCGCTGGCGATCCGCTTTCGGTTGATTTGAAGAAGATGCCGCATCTCCTGATTGCCGGCTCCACCGGTTCAGGGAAATCGATCGCGATCAACTCGCTTATCACCGGTTTGCTCTATCAGAACACGCCGAGGGATCTTCGCATGATTCTCGTCGATCCCAAGCGGGTGGAGTTCACGCCGTACAACGATATCCCCCACCTCTTGGCCCCCGTGGTGACCGAGCCGGACAAGACGATCAATATCTTGAAGTGGTCGCTCGTGGAAATGGAACGGCGATACAAAATGTTGCAGGAGGTCGGGAGTCGCGATATCGAAAGCTACAACGGGAAACACAAGGACGCGCCGCTCCCCTACATCGTGATCGTCATCGACGAGCTCGCCGATCTCATGGCTCAATCCGCCAAAGAGGTGGAAGGGGCGATTGTCCGGCTCGCCCAAATGGCTCGGGCGGTGGGGATGCACTTAGTGGTCGCGACCCAGCGGCCGGCGGTCGACGTCATCACCGGCCTCATCAAGGCCAATATCACGACGAGGATGGCCTTCACCGTTGCCTCCCAGATCGACTCGCGGACGATCATCGACATGGCGGGGGCCGAGAAGCTCCTCGGCAAAGGCGATATGCTCTTTGTCTCGCCGGAGTACTCGTCGAGCAAACCACGCCGGATCCAAGGGTGCTTGATTACTGAGAAGGAGATTAAGTCGGTAACCGATTTCGTGAAGTCGCTCGCGTCGCCGCAGTACGAGGAGGAGGTGGTGAATTTTGCGCCGAAAGGTGCTGGCGGTGCTGGCGGCGGCGATGGTGAGATCGATGATGACATGTACGACGATGCCAAGCAGACGGTGATTCAAGCCGGTAAGGCTTCGGCGTCGCTCTTACAGCGCCGGCTCCGGATTGGCTACGCCCGGGCGGCCAGGCTCCTCGATCTCTTGGAAGACCAAGGGGTGATCGGCCCGGCCGACGGCGCCAAGCCTCGCGACGTGCTCGTGGGCATGGAGACCAACTTCCCAGCGATGCCGTCGGCCGGCGACCAGTCGTCGCAAGACCGTCAGTTCTAAGAAAAAAGCCCCGGGGAAGCCGGGGCTAGGTGCGAACGGAACGCACACTTGCGGTGACGAGTTGGGCGGCGTCATAGTAGTCCGCCGCGTACGCTCTCTTGATCTGGCCGGATTGGCCGAGGAAGTAGCTGAGCCGCAGGAGAATCTCTGCTCGGCTCAAGCCGAGTTCATAGTAGCGCCGGCTGACCAGCTTCATCAGCTCGACCAGGTGGCCGAATTGCCAGAAGTGCCGGTGGGCAATGTCGAGAACCCGACAGAGTTCCCGGCTCGAGACCGGTACTCGGCCGAGTCGGCTGAGGAGGACGATGTCGAGATCGGCGAGCGCTTGGAGCTTCCGTTCGTCGAGTCGTTGGACCGATGGCAACGGGCTGCCATCGGATGCTTTGGCCTGGAGCACCTCCGGCCGCTCAATGGAAAGCACGCTACCCATCCCTCCTTTCAGAGATAGTCGTCCATGAGCATAGCGCATTGGTTATCAACAGGACAGTCGATAGGTGGTGGTGTAGAGTAGGCAGCAACCGTGATCAGCCGTTAGCGTCCCTCCCCAATCCCGCGGCGACATCACCTTTTTATTTGTCTTTCCCCATGTCCCCATTCACCAAAAAGCGATTATCTTCACCGCAGACTCTCGGAGAGAAGCTCGTCCGGGCTCGAAAGCGCAAGCGGATCGATTTGAGGACCGCCGAGCGTGAAACCCGGGTGGCCATGAAGCACCTTCAGGCTCTGGAACGCGGCCACTACCACAGCTTGCCCGCCACCATTTACACTCGTGGATTTCTGACTCGGTATGCCGCATATCTCGGCATGAAGCCAGACGCCGTGCTCGCCGACTGCGAGTCAGAGATGGCCTGCTATACGCAGGCGATGCGGGTGAGGCGGTCGAAGCAGTCCGAGGAGGGGTTGCTTCGACCGCACGTGGCTGATGAGTGGTTGAAAAACCCCAATCGGTTAATGGTAACCCCAGGTATGCTCTGGGGGACGACTCTCTCAACACTGATGCTTGGCATCCTAGGTTACGTCTGGTTCCAGGTAGCGAGTTTCGCTGCCGCTCCGCCGCTTGAGATTGTGACGCCGGGTAGCGAGCTTCGCGTGGCGGTGCAGGAAGTTGAAGTGTCGGGCATGACTGATCCAACCGCTGCGCTCGCAATTAACGGCCAGTCAGTCGCAGTGGACGACGCGGGTCGGTTTCGCCAAGCCGTGAGCCTCATCGACGGGGTCAATACCTTGGAAATCACCGCGACGAACAAAGCCGAGAAAGAAACCAGTAAAACGATCCAGCTCCTGGCCGACATTCCTGTCGATGACGTCGCCATACCGGAGACAGGGGTCATGGAGGCAGCCGAAAGCGCCGATAGTCGGTCAACCCCCAGTTCATCTGGCACAGAGTAGTCGTCTCAGAATGCTGGTGCAAACAGCGCGACGAGCGCTGTTTTTGTTATAGGGCAATTGACACGAGCAGATTCACGCGAGACAGTGAGATGGCGAAGGAGGACTATGGCAAAAGCGTCGACAGAACACGAGAGCACCTCGACGAGCGCAGAGGACAAGGCGAAGCGCCAAGCTCTCGAAGTTGCACTCGGGGCGATCGAGAAGCAATTCGGCAAGGGTTCGATTACCACCTTGGCTGAGTCTCGGGCGCTCGACGTGAAGACGATTCCAACTGGCTCGCTCTCGCTCGACCTGGCGCTCGGGGTGGGTGGCGTGCCGCGCGGCCGAATTGTTGAGATCTACGGTCCGGAGAGCTCCGGCAAAACCACGCTCGCGATGCACATTGCCGCTGAGGCGCAGAAAATGGGCGGCCTCGCTGCCTTCATCGACGCCGAGCACGCGTTCAATCCTGAGTATGCGAAAAATATTGGCCTCCAGCTCGAAGATCTCCTGGTGAGTCAACCTGATTCTGGCGAACAAGCCTTGGAGATTGCTGAGACGCTGGTCCGCTCGAACGCCGTTGATGTCATCATCGTCGACTCAGTGGCCGCACTCGTTCCCCGCTCCGAGATCGAAGGGGAGATGGGTGATGCTTCTGTTGGCGTTCAGGCAAGGCTTATGTCCCAGGCACTTCGGAAGCTCACCGCTGCTGTTGCAAAGTCGAAGACCTGCCTTATTTTTATTAACCAGCTTCGAATGAAGATCGGGGTGATGTTTGGGAACCCCGAGACCACAACTGGCGGCATGGCGTTGAAGTTCTACTCGTCGGTCCGGGTTGAGATTCGTCGGTCCGAGCAGCTCAAGGTCGGCGACCGGGTGATTGGCAACCGGGTGCGAGCGAAGGTTGTCAAGAACAAGGTGGCGCCGCCGTTTACCAAGGCGGAGTTCGAGATCATCTATCCTCGAGGCATTTCCGTGGCCGGTGATATCCTCGATCTCTCCGTTCAGTACGGCCTTATCGAGAAGTCCGGTGCCTGGTACACCCGGGGCGAAGAAAAACTCGGCCAGGGCCGCGATGCCGCCCGTTCCTATCTTGAAAATCATCCCAAGGAAATGGACAAGCTCCGCGATCAGATTATGGCAAAGTCCAAAGAGCAGCCGGCCTCATAAGACCTGGGCAGCAAAGAGAAGAGGGCCTCTCAAGAGACCCTCAGGTGGGTAGGCCCCGGTGCTTTCGCCGGGGCAAGAACCGTTGGTGCCACCACTGGTAGAACTCGCGTGGGAGTAACCAGAAGTAGCACGGGAGGAGAATGAGCCAGCTGATGCCCAGCGCCAGCGCAAGAAGGAGTGATTTCGCGTCGATGTGCCGCACTGGCGTCACCTTCCTTCAGGGAAGTTGTCGTTCGGCAGCCCCAGAGGATTCGAGATCCACTGAATGAGGCTGACGGTCGCCTGGCCGAATCGGTCGAGTCGATTCGGCTGGAGCTTGCGTCGGTAGACGGCTCGGGCGGAATCCTTGAGGACAACCACCCGAACAACGTAGGGGATACCGAGGCCGCCGAGCCACCAGCTGAGTCGGAGACTGCTCACGAGGCTCTGCCAAGCGAGCAGTTCGGCGTACGGCCGAAGACGCTGCACGCCGCGCGGGGATACCCGGAATCGAGATTCCAGGCTGCCGCCGAGGTAGCCGTAGAGAACACCGAAGCCACTGATTGCGGCACTCGTCAGTCCGATGATCCTCATCGCCGGATAACCGTCGTACTACCGAAGCTTATTACCAAGACGTTGCTTGCTTTGGTGCGAATCACGGCGATCCTCCTTCCAGAAGAGATGAAGAATGCCAAAGACAATGAGACTTGCCGCCAGGCATGAGACGACGAGCCGTTCGAATTCTTGGATCAACCGCTCCGCCTCCCTTGCTCCCGGTCTGGTTGGTCGGCGACGTAGAGTAGCGCCGCAATCGCGACACATACGATGACATTGCAGATCTGGTGACTTTGGAGTGTGCTCAGCCACTCGATCATAGATCCCCCTTTCTGTTTGAAACGATCAAGAGCTGACCTCATGCTACAATAAATTTTCACGCGCTGCGCGGAGGGGTATGGCTGAACCTAGGACAAAGATTCTCTGGCTTGAAGAGGTGGATGCGCAGGATGTCGACACAGTCGGTAGCTTGGGCGCGCGCCTCGGGGAACTCGTGCAAGCCGGATTACCGGTGCCGGCCGGGTTCGTTGTCCCTACGGCGGCGTTTCGACACTTTTTAATCCAGACAAAACTCCATCGATTCATCGACTCGACGCTTGCGGATCTGCAGCCGGCCGATACAAAGGATCTCCAGGCGCGGGCCGGCCAGATCCAGGAAAAAATCCAGGCGGCGACGATGCCATCCGACCTAGAAGCAGTTTTCGCTGAAGCGTACCGACAGTTGGTGCTCCGTCCAAGTGGGGGCATGGAGGTCGTCATTCGCCCATCCTTCTGCGGCGAGGATCAAGCCTTCGCAAAGGCCCCTGGGGAATGTCGCACCTTCTTCGGTGTCCGTGGGGCGAGCGAAGTCGGGCGGACGATCCAGAGAGTCTGGGCAAGTCTCTTTCACCCATCGGCGCTCTATCGTCGGGCAATCACTTCCCAGGATTACCGTCAGGTGGAGGTCGCCGTCTCGGTCCAGGCGATGATCCAGGCAGAGGTTGCTGGTACACTGACCACTCTCGATCCAAGGACCAATGACCAGTCGGTCGTGGTGATTGAGGCCGCGTACGGACTCGGTGACGCCTTGGCCACGACCGCGCTCACATCCGACCGATACGTGGTCAACAAGAGCGATCAGGCGATCCTGGCGAAGGATGTAGTCGCTCAGCCCTGGAAGATCGTTTACGACTCGACCCAGCGGGCAACCAGTCATGTCCGGGTGCGAGCCGACCTCCAGCGCTGCCAGAAATTAACTGACGAACAGATTGCCACGCTCGCAGCGCTCGCTCGTGAGATCGAGGAACATTCCCAGGTTCCCCAAGAAGCCGAGTGGGTTGCCCGCCAAGGCCATTTTTTCTTTGTCCAAAGCCGTCCGGTCACCCGGGTCACGACCCAGGTTGCGGTCCGAGATGGTAGCGGACGGGAGATCAATCGGGCTGCCAGAAAGGCCCGTCCTTTACTTGAAGGAATGCCGGCTTCTCTTGGAGTTGCTACCGGACCAGTGCGGATGCTTCGTTCAGTGCGCGAGCTCGATTCCGTGGAGCTCGGTGACATCGTGGTCACTGAACTTGTCAGCGCCGAGTGTTTGCCGGCCCTCAAACGAGCGGCGGCGTTCGTCGCTGATGCTGGCGGCCAGGCCTCTCATCCGGCGATCGCCTGCCGAGAGTTGGGTATTCCGGCAGTGGTTGGGACGGGAACCGCGACCCATCTGCTACGCAACGGGCAAATCGTAACCGTCGATGGAACGAATGGTGAGATCTATCTCGGCACACTGCAATTCACTCCCAAGGAAGTCGCCTCTGCCTCCCGTCAACGGGGGACGACGCGGACCGCCGGAAAGACGCGTTTCCGAACAGCTACCAATATCTTCGTCAATCTCGCCGAACCGTCTCGGGCAGCAGAAGTCGCCACGTTGCCTGTGGATGGTGTGGGCCTGTTGCGGGCGGAGTTTATGATTGCGGCGCTCGGCGAGCATCCGGCGGCAATGGTCAAGCGCGGCGCTCGGGCTGAGTACGTCGGGAAATTGGCTGACGGCATCGAGGCCTTCACCCGCGCATTCCACCCTCATCCGGTGGTCTACCGCGGTTCTGATTTCAAGACGAACGAGTACCGCAGCTTGAAGGGCGGCGAGGAGTTTGAGCCGCACGAAGAAAACCCGATGCTCGGTTATCGGGGGGCACTTCGCTATCTTACCGAACCCGATCTGTTCCATGCCGAACTCGAAGCGATCAGGGAAGTGCGAGGTCGCCGCGGCTACGACAATCTGTGGCTCATGATCCCGTTCGTCCGGACGGTAGACGAGTTAGAGAAGGTTCGAGAAATGGTCGAGGCAGCCGGTCTCCTTGCCGAATCAACCTTCAAGCTCTGGATGATGGTCGAGGTACCGTCGAACGTCGTCTTGATTGACCAGTTCTTGGACGTCGGGATTGATGGCGTTTCAATCGGAACGAATGATCTTACCCAGCTCACCCTGGGTACCGACCGCGATAACGCCAAACTCGAGGCCGTCTTTGACGAGCGCAATCCGGCGGTGGTGCAATCGGTCAGGCGAGTCATTGAGGCCTGCCGGGCCAAGCACAAAACCGTATCGATCTGCGGCCAGGCGCCGAGCGTTTATCCCGAGTTTGCCGAGATGGCGATTAAGGCTGGGGTGACGAGTTTATCGGTGAATCCTGACGCCATTGAGCAAACCCGCCAACTCGCCGCCTCGATCGAACGCCAACTCGAACACCGATGAGAGAGCGTGAGTCCTGGGAAGTCAATCCGGCGGCGCTCGAGGCGCTCCTTGAAGCCGAGAGCAGTCTGCTCCGGGAGTTCATTGCTGCCGGGGCAACGGTCGAGGATGTCGAGGCGCTCACCGCTGAGCAGCGAGGGCTCGTGGCAGCGATTCGTGAGGTGGCGACACCGGCTGACTATCAGGAAGTTCTGACCGCGATCCGGATGCACCATCAAGACATTGCCCGACGCTACCTCGCCTTTCGCCAGGTAGTACATCCT
>CAZOUL010000014.1:0-11068 GCA_964583025.1 uncultured Candidatus Saccharibacteria bacterium | reverse complement strand
GCCGCTTTGGCGGCGGGAATTTCCCAAATCAAGGACGGCATGCGCTTAGGTGACGTCCAAGCTGCTATCCAGGCCGTCGCCGAACGCGAGGGCCTGGGCAATATCACGACGCTTACTGGCCACGGCATCGGCCAGGCACTGCATGAACCACCTTCAATTCCGAATGCCGGCAGGCGAGGGACCGGGCCGATTCTGGCTGCAGGCATGACGTTGTGCATCGAACCGATGTTCACGTTGGGTACCGATGAGGTGGTCACTGAGCCCGACGGTTGGTCAATTCGCACCAAGGATGGCAGCCTTTCTGCACACGCCGAGCACACAGTCTTGGTGACGAAAGCAGGTGCCGAGATTCTCACTGCTCCTCCTGATCGTACTCCTGTTGACACGCACGAGTAGGCTCATGTACAATCATTCAAGTTTCACTTACTCGAATGGCACAAGACGTTATTGAATTCGATGGTTCGGTAACAGAAGCGTTACCGAATGCTATGTTTCGTGTTCAAATCGACACGGGCAAATCGCAGCTTGAGGTCTTAGCGACGATCTCTGGCAAGATTCGGATGCACCGGATCAAAATTCTGCCAGGCGACCGAGTCAAAGTTGCGCTTTCGCCATACGATTTGACCCGGGGCCGGATCACCTACCGCTATAGCGTCGATGCCCGAGATGAAGAGAAGTCGTCATGAAGAAATCCCCATCAGTCAAAAAGCGGTGCGACAAATGCCAAATCATCCGACGGCACGGTCGGGTGCGTGTCATTTGTGCGAATCCGAACCACAAGCAGGTACAAGGCTAAGGTATGGCACGAATCGCAGGGGTTAATCTCCCTAATCAGAAACCAGTCCATATTGCCCTGACTGCTATCTACGGAGTCGGGCAGAAGCGGGCCGCGGAAGTTCTTCGCCGAGCCAAGATTGACGCCGCCAAGCGGACCAGTGAGCTCACCGACCAAGAGGTTGAGACGATCCGTAGTATCCTCGAGCAGCAGTACACGCTGGAAGGCGAGCTGCGGATGCAGGTAGGGCAGAATATCAAGCGGCTCAAGGAGATTGGCACCTACCGGGGAGACCGTCATGCCAAGCGGCTCCCTGTTCGGGGGCAGCGCTCGAAGACGAACGCCCGGACAAAGCGGGGCAAGAAGGTTACCGTTGGTTCGGGTCGCAAGCCAGCAGCGTCAAAGACGTAATCATCAGGGATAATTCATGGCAAAACCAGCATCCAATAAGAAGGGGTCGACCAAAAACGTCGCGAGCGGCCGGATCTACGTCCAGGCGACTTTCAATAACACCATCATTACGATCACTGATGGCGCAGGCAACGTGATTGCTTGGTCAAGCGCGGGCAACCAAGGATTTAAGGGTGCGCGTAAAGCCACGCCGTATGCGGCCCAAACGGCCATGCAGGCAGCAATCGAACAGGCTAAGGCCTACGGTTTTGCCGAGGCCCAGGTTTTCGTAAGCGGCGTTGGCAGCGGCCGAGAGCAAGCGGTGCGATCGATTGGCGGCACGGGGGTGAAAGTGACCGGTATCAAAGACGTAACGCCTGTGCCCCATAATGGCGTTCGTGCAAAGAAACCAAGGCGGGTCTAATGGCACGATACACAGGACCAACAGAGCGGCTCTCACGTCGGGCAGGCACCAATCTTTTCTTGAAGGGCGAACGAAGCTATGGCCCCAAGAGTGCGGTGGCGCGCCGACCCTATCCACCCGGGCAGCACGGCCAGTCACGCCGCCGCCGTCCCTCTGAGTACGCCAGGCAGCTCAGTGAAAAGCAGAAAGTCAAGGCGATCTACGGCGTACTGGAGCGCCAGTTCCGCCGATACTACGAAGAAGCATCGAAAGGGACCGGCAATACTGGCGAACGCTTGATGCAGATCCTTGAGTTACGGCTTGACAATCTGGTGTATCGCCTCGGCTTCGCTGATTCACGCCGACAGGCCCGCCAGTACGTTACCCACGGCCATGTGACCCTTGACGGCGCCAAGGCGTCGATCCCATCGATGCAGGTTACCCCAAAGCAAGTCATAGAGTTAGCAGGCATCGAGCGAAAGCCCTCGGAGATTGAAGTGCCCGCTTGGCTCCGCCGGACTGGCAAGCAACTCAAGGGCGAGCTCGTCCAGGTGCCTAGCCGGGATGAAATCCCTGTTGAGATCGAGGAAGAATTAATTGTCGAGTTCTACTCGCGCTAACCCGGAGTACGAAGGAGAATCCATGTACACGCTCCCAGACACAGAACGCGTCACGATCACAGAAACCGCCCAGTCAGACCGGGTGTCAACCTACGTCATTGAGCCGCTATCGCCAGGATACGGCATGACCGTTGGGCACTCACTGCGACGAGTCCTCTTGACCTCCCTCGAGGGAGCAGCCGTGTCGTACGTGAAAATTACAGGCGTTGACCATGAGTTTTCTACTCTCAAGGGAATGCGTGAAGATGTCATGGACCTCATCATCAACCTCAAGGGGATGCGCATTCGCTCTGAGAGTGCCGAACCAGTCACGCTCAAGCTTTCAAAGAAAGGTCCGGGCAAGGTGGTTGCTGGTGATTTTGCTGCCCATGCCGATATCACTCTTGCAGATCCAGATCACGAACTGGCAACGCTCGAGAAAGACGGCAAGCTCGACATGGAAGTCACCGTCGAGCGTGGCCGCGGATATGTTACCACCGACCGGAAGCAGCAGGACAAGCTTCCGATTGGGACAATTGCGGTCGACTCGGTTTACACGCCCATCAAGAAGGTGCACTACGACGTCGAGCACACCCGGGTCGGGGGCCAAACCGACTATGACAAGCTGACCCTCGAACTCACAACTGACGGCACCGTCAGCCCGGCCGAGGCAATGCAGCACGCGGCCAAAATCCTCGTTGAACACTTCCAGCTCGTCGGCGAAGCCGCCGCTCAGTCCATTGCTCAGGCTGAGGAAAGTCCAGCCAAGACTTCAAAGAAGAAAGCTGCCGCGAAGACAAAGGCAGCGACGAAGAAATCAAGTAAGAAGTAGCCATGCCACGCGTTCTTGGTCGAACAAAAGATCACCGGTCACACCTCCTGAAAAACCTCGCTGTTTCTCTCGTTCAACGTGGTCGGCTGGTGACGACCGAGGCAAAGGCCAAAGAGCTGCGCCCCTACGTTGCCCGCTGGGTAACGGTTGCAAAACGGGCTCAGGCAGCTCGTGGCGCCGACCGGCTTGCTCATGAGCGTCGGCTCTACCAGCTGGTCGGGTCCCGGGCGATTGTCCGGACGCTCGTTGATGAGATTGCCGTCCGGGCTGCGAAACGTGCCGGCGGCTACACCAGGATTATCAAGCTCGGCGCCCGAGTCGGCGATGGTGCTCCCAAAGCGCTCATCGAGTTCGTTGACCAGGCGGCCTCTTCTGATAAGACCCCAGCGAAGCAACCGTCTACCCAGAAGGATAAGGCATGAAGAAGAAAACATACCTGCCAATCGATGATACCGTCGTAACCATTGATGCCAAAGACCAAGTCCTTGGACGTCTGGCGACCCGCATCGCGACCGTCCTTCGAGGGAAGCACAAACCGACCTTCGCGCCCCATCGGATCGAGGGTGACCGCGTGGTGGTGACAAATGCCGCCCAGGTACGCGTGACCGGCCGCAAGCTGGACCAGAAAATTTACTACCGCCACACCGGCTATATCGGCAACATGAAACAGGTGACCCTTCGGGAACTCATGGCAACGCGTCCAGAGCAGGTGGTTGAGCAAGCGGTCTATGGCATGCTGCCCAATAACCGACTCCGGTCCGAACTTATGAAACGTCTCACTGTACACGCAAAGGAAGCCAATGCCTCAAACTGAAGCCTCCTATATCCCAACTGTTGGCCGTCGTAAGCGGGCGGTCGCGCGAGTTCGCCTCAGCCCTGGTTCGGGCAACATTGTCGTCAACGGCACTGAGCGAGTGGGCGACCCAATCATCATGCAGCCGCTCACACTCATCGGTGCTGAGAAAAAATATGACGTCTCCGTCAAGGTAATCGGTGGCGGGATCGCCGGTCAGCGCGAAGCGATCCGCCACGGTATCGCCCGGGCATTGGTGAAGGCAGATCAGGCGAACCGACTTGCCTTGAAGAAGGCCGGACTCCTGACACG
This sequence comes from uncultured Candidatus Saccharibacteria bacterium, assembly GCA_964583025.1. Taxonomy (GTDB): domain Bacteria; phylum Patescibacteriota; class UBA1384; order JACPKC01; family JACPKC01; genus CAZOUL01. The sequence continues at coordinate 6,964 of CAZOUL010000014.1, read as the reverse complement.
GGACGCCCGTGAGAAGGAACGAAAGAAGCCGGGCCTCAAGCGAGCCCGCCGCGCCCCGCAGTGGCAGAAGCGCTAGAATTTTTTGCGGCCTTTGAAGGAAGTACGTCTCGTGACTGTCACAAATACCGCCGCCTCCTGGGCGGCGGTATGTTTTTCCAGTTGATCCCTCGAGAAAGTACCGATACCATATGATCATGGAACACCGTCGTATGCATCGGGTGAATGCCCAGTTGCTCAGGGTAGTTGCTGACGAGCTCGCAGATCAACTGACAAGCTCCGGTGATCTTGTGACGCTCACCGATGCCTGGGTGAGTCGGGATCTGAAGCAAGCGAAAATTACCGTCAGCGCATCAGCGCGGTTAAACGAACATGTCGCTATGCTCAACAAAGACCATCTCACTATCAGGCGCCGTATTGCCCCGAAGCTTTCTTGGAAGTCGATCCCGTCGCTGACCTTCGTTGAAGATACGGCTGGTCAGGCCATCGCTCGAACCGAGCGTCTTCTCGACATGCTCCCATGAGTAGTTCCGCCCGACCCATGTATGCCTGGCTTGCCAGCGGCATCCTCCTTGGTGGAGGATTGGTCCTGGGTATTCTCGCCACGGTTCCCCAGACCGAGGCGGACACGTTCGTTTACCTTGGACTGTCCCTTGGACTCCTTCTCGCCATTGCTTCACTCGCCGCATTCCTCGGCATCGAGATACGCCGCTTGGCTCGAGTGTCGCTTGAGGTGAGGGTGGTGAGGCAGGCTGTTCGCCAGGGAATTGAGATTGGCTTTCTTCTCGTCGTCGGTAGCTGGCTCTGGGTGTTGACAGGATTGTCTTGGTGGGAAGGCCTCTTGCTCTTCTTGGCGCTCGCTTTTGCAGAACTTGCCATCGCCCTAAGGCGTCCTCATGAAGCTGGCGGTATCTCATGAAGGCGCTCGCTGGCTCTCTTCATCCAACAACCCAGTATTTGCGTCGGGCCATCCATGTGCTTCAAGAGCTGGGATTTGTCGTCGTAGACAGTCCGGAAGTCACCACCGAACGGCATAACTTCGACGACCTCTTGATCCCAAAAGAACATCCAGCTCGAGATATGCAAGATACTTTTTGGCTGACCGATGGCCGGTTACCGCGAACCCAGACCTCTGCCCATCAAATCCCGGCAATGCGCCATCGCAAGCCGCCGGTCCGGCTCATTATTCCTGGCCGGGTTTTTCGCAATGAGTCCACCGACTCCACTCATGAAACAACCTTCTATCAGCTTGAAGGGGTGGCGATTGACAGCAAGGTTTCCCTGGCCCAGCTCAAGTGGACCCTGGAGCACTTCGCTAAAGCTCTCTACGGCGCTGACCTAGAGACCCAGTTTGTCCCGGCTTACTTCCCATTCGTTGAACCGGGCCTTGAGATGTATGCCAAAGTTAGGGGGGCGTGGATCGAGATGCTCGGCGCTGGCATGATCCATCCGGAGGTCTTGAAAAATATGGGCGTCAACCCGTCGAGATACCAAGGTTTTGCGTTCGGCTTGGGCATCGACCGACTGGTTATGCTCGCCCATGGAATCGACGATGTCCGCCGACTCTATGGTGGCGACCTGCGCTTCCTGCAGCAGTTTGGAGGAAGTCAATGAGAGTCCTACCTGAAGAATTAGGGGCAATGCTCCCGTCCTTGAAGTCGATGACGCTGGTTGAGTTGGCAGAGCAGCTTTTTCGACTGGGTTTTGAAACAGAGATTCTAGAGGGCGAGCGGCCGGTACTCGATGTCTCCATTACGCCGGATCGCGGCGACGCGATGAGTGCGCTCGGCCTGGCCCGAGAGCTGGCGGCGTGGCAAGCGGTCAATATCCGACGGTCCGTACGGCTCCCAGCGCTGCAGGCGCCTGAGCTGGTTGAGCAACTGCCCGACGGGGAACTGCCCGAGATCAAACTGACCGATAGTGTCTGCGCTCAGTACCACGCGGTCGTTCTTGAAAATATCCAGGTAGGGGACAGTCCGGCATGGCTAGCCGAGGCAGTCACCCGACTGGGCCTCCGGCCAAAAAACAACATTGTCGATCTAACCAACTATCTCATGGAGATGTACGGCCAGCCGCTCCATGCGTTCGACCTTGACGCTATCCTCGGGGGGACGATGACGGTGCGTCGGGCTGCCCGGGGGGAACGGGTCGTGACACTCGACGGCACCGAGCATGTTCTTCCGGTAGGCGCTGCCGTCATTGAAGACCGCGAGGCATTGATCGACTTAGCGGGGATCATGGGCGGGCAAAACTCGGCCGTCGACACGAAGACAACTCGAGTTCTCCTTCAAAGCGCTCTCTTCGACAGTCGGACCGTTTACCGGACCATGAACGAGATGGGCGTTCGGACCGACGCTTCCGTACGGTACGCCCGCGGCGTCGACCCATTACTAAGCCTGTCGGTCTTGAATGAGGCACTTCGGCTCCTGAAGAAGAAAGAGTTTGGCCGAGCCAAACCGCTCGAGCGCCGACTCGTTCGGACTGAGTCGCGTCAAGTTGATCCGATCCGCTGCCAGCCACAGCGAGTCAACGATCTGCTTGGTGTCCGGCTTAGTCAAGCCGAACAGCGAAGGATGTACGAAGCCCTTGGCTGCATGGTCACCGAGCGGTCAAAGGAATGGCTCGTCACACCGCCAAGTTGGCGCCATGACCTCGTAATTTGGCAAGACCTTGCCGAAGAAGTCGTCCGCCTGACTGGCCTCGACACCAACATCCGTTCAAAGCGATTGCCCAAAGTACGAGCCGAAGCCGATGCCTACTCACAGCTTGAGCGTGGCGAGGGCGTAAAAGACCGCTTGGCCGGGCTTGGATTCCATGAAGTCATGACCTACAGCTTTGTGAGTAAGAACGATCTCGATGCTTTTGGGTTGGCCAACGTCGGCGAGCTGGCCAATGCCCTCAACCCCTCGCTCAAGTTTCTCCGGCCATCACTGATGCCAAACCTTGCTGCCGTTCTGGCTCGGAACGACCTTTTCGATCCGGCTCTCGTCTTTGAGGTGGGTCGAACTTTTACCACAACTGATGAAGAGGTGCGCGTGGGTATTGGCATCGCTGGTGGACCAGATTCTGCCGACGTATGGCTCAGAAAAATTGCCGACGCCTTCGGCATGGATTCACGAGCGCTCACCGACGCTGCAGAGGTTCGCATGCTCGACGATGCCCTGCGGCAGCGCTACAAGATTCGTAAGCGGCAAGCCACCATCATTGAGTTTTCCCTTCAGGCGCTCGATGACGCGCGGCGGATCCCTCGCCGCGCGCATCTACCGGCCGCAGTTCCACAGTATCGGCCAATTTCAAAGTTTCCGCCTGTGACCAGGGATATTGCCTTGGTTGTTTCCGTCGCCACCGAGCCTGCCGACATCGCCCAGGCTATCCAGGCATTTCACCCGTCCGTTGAGTCGGTTCAACTTTTCGATGAGTTCGTCTCGCCGCGGCTGGGCGAGGGCAAGAAAAGCCTGGCCTTCCATATTTTTTATGCGAACCTTGACCGCACCCTCACCGACACTGAAGTCGACGCTGTGCACCAGGAGCTCAGCGCCTTTCTTGAACAATCGTTCCAAGCGACGATTCGCTAAGTACCAGCCAACACCTGAAGGATAATGCAATGACCGACCGTATCACCACCCAGCAAACGCCACGCCTTGTCGACCAAGAAATTACTGTCTCCGGATGGATTCATAGTCGCCGAGATCATGGGAAAATTACGTTTTTTGATCTCCGCGACCGCTGGGGCTTGCTCCAGGTTGTTGCCAGTGGCGACACAGCGGGCCCGATCAAGGATATTCGTCCTGAATGGGTGGTAAAAATAACTGGCACGGTCGTAAAGCGGCCAGAGAAATTGGTCAACCCGGATATCGCCAGCGGCACGGTTGAGCTCCAAGCCACTGCCATTGAGGTACTCTCCGAAGCCAAGACTCCGCCGTTTGAGCTCGACAAGGATACGTCGGGAATTGAGGAGGATGTCCGCCTCAAATACCGCTACCTGGACCTCCGCTCTGAACGCATGACGAACAATCTTCTTCAAAGAAGTGATTTTATCCGCCGGGTCCGGTCATTTCTCTTTGAGCGTCAGTTTATTGAAGTCGAAACGCCAATTCTCACCAAATCAACAGCTGAGGGCTCTCGAGACTTCGTTGTACCGTCCCGTCTCCAGCCAGGCAAGTTCTATGCACTTCCCCAGAGCCCTCAGCAGTACAAACAGCTCCTAATGGTGGGGGGAATCGACCGTTACTTTCAAATTGCCCGGGCAGTTCGTGACGAGGATTTACGAGCCGACCGGGGTTTCGAACATACTCAGATTGATCTCGAGATGAGTTTTATTGAGCGCGAAGACATCCTGGCGACAATTGAGGCGATGATGATCGAGGTCGTCGAGGGGATGGGCTTCGTCATCAAAGACAAACCTTTCCCCCGATTCACGCATGCCGAGGCGATGGAGCAGTTTGGAGCCGACAAGTTTGATCTTCGATCGGAAGAAGAAAAGGCAAGTGGGGTACTAAGCTACGCTTGGGTCACCGATTTTCCATTCTTTGAACGGAGTGACGAAGGCGGCTGGACGTTCACTCATAATCCGTTTTCAGAGCCGCTGCCAGAATACCTCGAAGACCTCAAGGCCGGACGCAATATTGAGCGCATCCTCACGAGTCAGTACGACCTGGTATGCAACGGCTACGAAGCCGGTGGGGGGAGTATTCGGGCCCATGATCCAGCAGTGCTGAAATCAACGTACAAGATCATGGGGTACGAGGATTCAGCTATCGAGGCATCAATCGGGCATATGCTTGAGGCCTTTGCCTATGGTGCGCCGCCGCACGGAGGCATTGCCTTGGGCGTCGAGCGAAATCTCATGAATCTCACGGGAGAATCGTATCTCCGCGAGGTGCAGGCGTTTCCCATGACCTCAAGCGGCCGGACCGCGGTTATGGATGCACCCACCCCCCTTCCGAGACCAGTACTCAAGGAACTGGCGATCGAAATCGCTCAATCACCAGACCAAAAGGAGCACGGCGCCTAGGCGCTCGTGGAGGGTATGCGGAGGTTGTATCTTGGCCTGACCATTCTTATTGTCGCCGTGGTCGTGACCACGATTGCCCGCTGGGAGCGTACTCCAGAGGCGTTAGTAGGCAGCGTAGCCGGCGCCCAACTGGTCACATTGGAGTCAACCGGATCCTTCCCTTTCAGTGAGCCCCCGACAGTCCGCGAGGAGACCTCAGGGCAGCCTCCTGTTTCTGCCCGGGCGCTTTATCTCGTGGATGTGGGTTCGTCGTACCCTCTCTACGGCGAAAACGAACATGAGCCAGTACCCATTGCCTCGGTTACGAAGATTATGACGGCGCTGGTCGCCCTTCAGCACTATCAGCCGGATGAGGTGGTCGCCGTCAGTGAGAATGCTGCCGCTACGATCGGATCAACGATGAATCTTGTTGCCGGGGAGGAGATGACAGTATCCTCGCTCCTGCATGGACTCATGATCACTTCAGGAAACGATGCCGCTGTCGCACTGGCTGAGCACATGGGTTATGAGCAGTTTATTGGCACGATGAACGAACTGGCAGGAGAGCTCGGCCTTGAACAGACTGAGTTTCACGACCCGGCCGGACTTGACGATGCCGGCCGCTCAACCGCCCGTGACCTAGGAGTTTTGGCAAGTTTTGCCCTCCGTAACGACACAGTTCGCCACATCGCTTCGCTCTCCCATGCATCAGTCGCGGACACGTCTGGTTCACGAGTACACGAGCTCGAGACTTCAAATCGTCTCATCAAGCATGACCACCCGCTCTATCTACCGGATGCAACTGGCTTGAAAACGGGATTTACCCCAGAGGCTGGCCACTGCTTGGTTGCTTCAGCGACGCGCGACGACCATACGCTCGTGAGCGTTGTACTTGGAACCACTGAACAAAGTGTGGAGGCAAGCGCGAAAGAGAGTCGCAAGCTGCTCTCCTGGGGGTTCGATCGTTACTTCTGGAAGTAGTGGGGAGGCCGAAACCTTCCTATATTTGACACGGTCGTAGATTCCAGATTATCCTGGATCTACAGGTGGCAGGAGCTCAACATCGGCAGCAGTTGAGATTGCTCGAGGACTACGCGAATCCCATGACCGTCATTGATGAATTGCTAGTGCTACTCGACGATGGCGTCGCAAGAACGCTTGATGAGTGTGTGGCAATTCTTGCCGACCGAACCCGCCAAACACTGTCGTCTACACTCGGCCGCTTGGCTGCGAAGGGCTGGGTCAAGGTGGAGCGCGACCGACTTCGCGAAGCAAATGTCTACACAATTACTCCCGACGGCCAAGGCGTGGTCACAAGGACACTTGAGCACCTGCGACTGAGCGACGACGAGAGTTGGAAGAACCATTGGCTGTTCGTACTCTTCAACATTCCAGAACGAGAGCGAAAGTACCGAGATATTCTCAGAAATAGGCTCAGCTCGATTGGATTTGGGCGGGTACAAAATAGCGTCTGGGTCACGGCCCGCGATGTGCGGTTCGAGTTCCAGGATCTCCTCGACATCGCTACCATTAAACGGTCAACGACCGTGATTTATCCACTTCTCTCAAAAGAAGAATCGCGCCAACTTGCAGATGCATTTGAGTGGAACTGGACAACGCTCAATAAGGGGTACAAACAATTTATCCATCAAGCCGAAGCTTTTCTTGAGGCCGAGTCTAAGCAAGCTTTTTCTGCAAAACGAATCGTATACTACTACGCAAAGCTACTTTCCCAGGATCCGAAATTCCCATCTTTCTTAGAGCCAAGGAACTACGAACGGCAGGCTGCTCATAAAAAATACGAGCAAGTTCGCCCGTACTGCTACGAAGAGGCCTAGCGAAGCTTAAACAGACATCTTTTTCGTGACGCCTTCCCAATCAGCCAGCGCTTCTGCTGCTGCGGCCTGCTCAGCTTTTTGCTTCGAGCGACCAGTGCCTGTGGCGATTGCAATATCTCCCAAACTCACGCCTACT
>CAZOUL010000013.1:0-11122 GCA_964583025.1 uncultured Candidatus Saccharibacteria bacterium | reverse complement strand
GATCGGTGACAAGCTAGTCAGTGACTTCTCCTGGAGCAAGAACAGCGTCTACTCGCGAGGTGGGAACAAGATCATCGGCTGTGAGCTGGGCCTCGGCAAACTTAAGAAATGCTGTCCGGAAAGCCTCGAACTGCGCAACCTCAAGAGCCAGCCCTGCGGCCTTCTCATGTCCGCCGTAACTTGCCAAGAGATCCTTGTTCGCGGCGATACCTGCCAAGAGGTTAAACCGCTCAATGCTCCGGCCGGAACCCTTGAGAAGTCCGTTACTCCTGCCAAGGAGAATGGTTGGCCGATGGAAGCGCTCAACGAGCCGCGACGCCGCCAAACCAATGACGCCTGGCGACCAGTCCTCGCCGACCAGCACCAGTGCCGGCTGCTCGGCCAGATTTCCCGCCTCCACCGCCTCGATCGCTTCAACAACAATTCGCTCAAGCATCGCTTGGCGTTCCTGGTTATGCTCCTCGACCTTTGCCGCAAGCTGGCTGGCCTCTGAGGCGTCCTTAGTACGCAAGAGCTGGAGAGAAAGCGAGGCATGGTCAATGCGCCCAGGTGCGTTCAGGCGTGGGCCAATTTGGAACCCAACTGTTCGTTCGTTCACCAAGTCTGGGGTGATCCCGCCCGTCTTATAAATCGCGCGCAGGCCAAAATTCCTCGTTTGTGCCAGCACTTTGAGGCCGTAGTAAACGATCATCCGGTTTTCATCCACCAGTGGGACGATGTCGCACACTGTACTGATGGACGGGAGCTCGAGCAGCCACTTCAGCTGTGACGAGGTTGGCATACCGGTCTTCGCCGCTATCGCCTGGCCAAGCTTCCACGCGACCCCGCCGCCGGCTAACTCCCCAAAGGGATACTTCGAGCCTGGCAGCCTCGGATGAACAATGGCCAGAGCGGCCTGAGGCAGACGCTCCGGGTCAATTTCGTGGTGGTCGGTCACGATCACGTCGAGCCCTCGCGAGGCTGCGTAGGCCACCTGTTCGTAGTTGGTGATCCCCAGATCTACAGTGATCAGGAGCGTGGCCCCTTGATCCTGCAAAGCATCAATCGCTGACTGGTTGAGGCCATAGCCCTCCTTCTCACGATCGGGGATATATGCAATTGGCGCGAGGCCGTTGGCTTCAAGGATTTGAACGAGAAGCGCCGTCCCGGGAATACCGTCAGCGTCATAGTCGCCGTAGACCACCACGATTTCCTTGGCCTCAATTGCCGCCGTGATCCGCTCCAGCGCAATCGCCATATTCGGCATGAGAGCCGGGTCATGACTATCCCGCTCGTAGTCAGGGTGAAAAAATCGCTCCCGGTCCGTAATGCCCCGGTTGGCGAGCAACTGGTCGATAAGATCTGGCATGGTCCGGGTAGCCACCTGCCAGCGCCGGCCTACCTGTTGTCCGGTGTTCCCCATGCCGGCATGGTACCACGACCCGCCCGCTGCGACCTACTCAAGCGCTGCTGCGTATAATTGGATCCAGCGACTGTAGCCCTGGTCGTTCGGATGGAAGGCGTCGGCAGCGTAGAGTTCGCGGCCAATGAGCTTGCCGTCGTTATAGAGATCGACGTAGGCAAAACCGGCCGCGGCAACTTCCTGCTCCATAATTTCCGTCAACTTGCCAGACCAAAATCCGGCCAGCCAATTGAGGCCCGGCGGGATGGCTGGCACTGGAGCCATGTCCGGACTGCTGGCGATAATCACCTGGCGAACGCCTGCCCCTTGAAGCTCGGCAACCAGTTGCCGAGCGTCGGCTCGGAAATTTGCCAACGAGGTCAGGTGGGTGGCATCGTTGCCGCCGATTGAAACAGAGATCACCTCCGGCTCGAGCGCCAGCGCCTTGGGGAGTTGGCTGGTGACAACCTCATGGAGCCTGGCGCCGGAGCGACTGAGATTGACCACCTGGACGCTCCGCCCCTGCTCTGAAAGCGCGTCTGCCACTCCGGCCGGGATGGTCGCCGACCGTTGTGTGGCCCCAACACCATAGGCGGTGCTGTCGCCGAACGCGACGTAGACTGCCGGCTGCCCGTCCGCACCGTGCGAATACTTGGACGGAAACTGGTCGGCGACCTCATGGAGACCGCGCGCCTTAGAGAGAAACCCGGACGAACGAAGGGCATAGAAAATGACGAGGCCAAGCACCACCAGGAGAACGACCAGACCGACCTTCATGCGTGCCTCTTCTGAAAGAGGTAGTTACTCCAACCAGTGGCGATGCGGTCGCCCTCCGTGGCCTCAAACGGGTCGAAACCCTTGGTTATGAGGCTAAAATGCGGCCACGCCAGCTGCTCGATTTCTCCGTCCGGAAAGTAGGTGAACCACCGACCCGCGTCCGGATGCTGCGGATCGTTCATCCGAAACTCCTCGCCCTCACCGCGCTGGACAGCGATCGCCAACCCGCCTTGGCCAGCAAGGATCCGAGCAAACTCGGCCAGCACAACTGGCACTGTATCGCGTTTCACATGGAGGAGTGACGCGTATGACCAGATACCGTCAAAGCTAGCGTCGCCAAACCTTGAAAGGTCTGTGAGATCAACGACCTCGGCAGCCAAGCCTTTGGCCCGGCACCGCTCTGCCATCGCGGGAGAAATGTCGCCGCAGAACACCTCTGCTCCCCGCTCTTTCAAGAGTAGGGCCTGCGCACCCGGCCCAGAGCCGATATCGAGAACCCGCTTGCCAGGGAGTATGGCAAGGAACTCGTCGATCTGTCCTTCTTGGGCCTCAGACCGGGCCTCATATTTCTTACTCAGCGTCACAGCGTACGCGTCATACGTCTCTTGAGTCTTTCTGATGTAGTCAGCGGGTGGCCCTTCTGACATGCAACTGCCTAGAGCTTCTTCTGGGCGTGGCGGATCCGGTCTGACTCGTCAATGCCGTCCCCTCGCAAGTCCTCGATATGCTCGTCTGCCTCAATCGACTCTGTAGGCGGGCTACTGGCAACTGGCGGTCGCAGCGGCTGCTCACGCTCGCCCCGAGGCGAGGGCGCAGCCTCAGCTTTGGCTTCTCGGGCCGCATCGCCTTGCTGCTCTTGCGGCGGAGATGAAGACGTGGCGTCAGTTGGCTGCTCCTGTCCACGGCCGTTTGCATGATCCGGGTCAAGCGAGCGAACCAACTGGGCAGTAATCTTCTTTCCATCGTGTGCTGCCCGAGCAAGCTCTCTGAGCTGCTCACGGCGTGCATTCGGATCTTCAACGTGCACAAGAATGACTTCCTCCTTCGGACCCCCCGCCGTGTTCACCGAGAGTGTACCGGTACCAAGCAAGACCCTGCCGATGAGATCCTGACTCACAACCAAATCTGTAATGTTCTTGTAGTCGGCGCTAACGGTACGCTGGGAGAAAATTCCTACCCGTTCAATGACCCGTTGGTTCGTGAGGTAGTACTCGTAGGAGTACTTGATGATTGCCGCTCGAACAAAAATATAGAGGGCAAGGAGAACAGGAAAAAGCAAAATGGAGCCGACGATAAGCGGACCAAGCACGCCGAGCGAGTTGGCAAACTCTGCCAGCGGCTCACGAAAGAGAAGCCAGAGGATGATTGTCGCAATAATGATTACTCCGCCGAGCACGAGCAGCACGACGAGGTATCGTTTCGATACACCGAACTCTTCGACAATGTCTTCCGTGGGTCGAATTGAGGGAACTGACATAGTGCTATGGTACCTGAAGTCGACTACTTAAAGTACGCCTTGCCACTCACTCGAAGATCGACGTACTCATGGATATCTGCATGGTAACGCTCAAACACCGACTGGAGGGATTCGAGCTGGGGAGGAATCGAGCGCTGGGTGTCGAAAAGCGCGTACCACCCGTCATCCGTATGCGCGGCAAGTTCGAACGTGCTTTGACCGATAGCGACCTGCGTCAACCCAACCGGGAATTCCTCAGGAAACTGCTCGGCGAGCGCATGAACAAAATGAATGAATGACGGACTTGCTATCATCCGGCCAGGAACTGTTGGTACGGCGCCCTGGTCGACCACCCGGGGCAAGGTATCGACTGGCTGAGTTTCATCTGTCACGACAAATGCCACCCCGTTCCGATCAACGGCATACTCTATTCCGCCACTTTCCCAGAGAAGAACCGGTTGGCGCTGGGTCACCGTCACGAGCAAGGTACTCGGGAGTCCCTTTGAGAGCTCGAGCCGATCAATGGAGCTCTGGGCCTGCCTGAGCCGCGTCGCCATGTCGCCGGTGGAGAACAGCAAGATATGCTCTCCTTGCAGCGATTCAACCTCTTCGCGGACTGCTGGCGTGACTGAGCCAACGATCCGAATCGACTTGACGGTAAATACGTCGGAGCCAAGAACAAACCAAATAAGAGCGCTCAGGCCAAAGACGACCAGGGCGCCCAGCACGATTCTTTTCGTTGGCAATCGCCTGGCCGTTGGCTCATGGCTAGGCGTCCGTCCATAGATTTTCGGGTGGCGGTACTGAAGCTTTCGTTCTTGAGCAAGATGTCGTCGCCAATCAGGACGTGCCACGACTTCCCTCCCATTCGCCGAGATACTCGATTTCCTCGTGCAACGTTACTGAGTATACCTCGCGGACTCGCTGACGCATCGCTTCGATCAGCGCCTTTGCCTGCGTAGCAGTTGCAGTTCCGTCGTGAACAATAAAATTCGCGTGCAGTTCGGACGGGTGGATGGGACCAACTGCCAGTGCCTTTGCACCGGCGTGCTCCAAGAGGTAGCCGGCAGATGACTCCGACGGGTTGGTCAAATCATGACGGCCAACGGGGTTTTTAAAGACAGAGCCACAACAGGGCTCTCCGATCGGCTGATGAGTGATACGCCAACGGTTGGCCTCTTGAATACGCTTGAGTGCTTGCTGGGGGTCTGTTGACTCAAGCTGCAACTCAACCTGAAGGATGACTGGCGATTCGGCGGGTGACTTCGCTGCCTTCAGTGCGGTTCGCCGATAGGTCGCACCGAGCCACGCCGCATCCTGCCACACCCGCTCGCCTCCTGGCATCAGTACTTCGAGACGGACCAGTCGATCGCTCACAGAAACCCCGTGGGCGCCAGCGTTCCCGTAGACCGCGCCGCCTACGGTGCCAGGGATACCGTAGAGTGACTCAAGTCCGCCAAGTCCGGCCTGGGCAAGGCTCATGAGTAACCTGGCAAGCCCCATCCCGCTCTCGACAACGACCGTGCGATGCGTGGCATCAATCTCATATTTCCCAGCCAAGTTCCGGATGACCACTCCCTTGATTCCTGCATCGGCAATGATGACGTTGCTGGCCCCACCGAGAATCGTCCACTCCAAGTCAAACTTTCTGGCAGTTGAAACCGCCTGAACGAGCTCACTTGCTGAACGAACGGTAACAAAGTATTCGGCCGGACCGCCCAGCTTCATGTACGCCAGCGGGGCGAGCGGCCGATTGGGTTCAAACGCCTCAGCGAACTCTTGTTGGAGCGCTGCAGCTACATCACCCATGGGGACCCCGTTCCTGTACCCAAGATCGTCCTATATGAGTCACCTCCGTTGCACCCATAGTGACAAATACGTCGTTCGGAACAAGGACGTCGTCGAGTCGCTCGGCAAGTTGCTCGAGACTCCCCACGTACTGCACCGCTACCCCCTCCGCCTCTATGGCATCGGCGAGCGCCCTGGTCTCCACTCGCACTGATTCGTCTCGGCCTGGAACTTCATAGATGTCAGCGAGCAAGGTCAAGTCAGCCGCATGGAAGCTCCGGGCAAACTCATCGAACAACGCATGCACCCGACTGTGCTGGTGGGCTTGGAAAGCGACCACCAAGCGGCGCCCGGGGAACCACTCCCGGACAGCGGTGAGGGTTGCCTGGATCTCGGTCGGATGATGGCCGTAGTCATCATAGACGGCTACTCCGGCGCGCTCACCAATGTACTCGAGACGGCGTCCGACACCGGGAAAGGCTCTGAGTGCGCCAACAACTTGCTCGTCAGCAAATCCAAGGATGTCGGCGACCGCAAGCACAGCGGCTGCGTTTTCTCGCTGGTGACGCCCGATCATCTTAAGCTCTGGAACCTTTGACTCGGGGTACTCTGTGCCGTCTCCATACCGTATCACCCGAATGCCAGACCGAAGGGCTGCTTGAGCAAGCACCGTGTCAACGGAAGCATCGGCATGGGCAACGATCGCCCCTCCGGCCCGGACACGACCGAGAAACTCTGCAAACACCCCTTGGATCTCAGCGAGGTCTCGGTAGACGTCCAGATGCTCTGCTTCAACGTTCGTGACGACTGCGATCGAGGGTGCGAGCAGCAAGAACTTCCGGTCGTAGTCGTCTGCCTCGAGTACCCAAAACTCTGGATCTCCGATCCGGTAGTTGCGGCCCTCCCAAGAAGGAATGGGGGCGCCGAGCGACACGGTCGGATTTTTTCCGGCGGCAATCGCCACCGCCGCCATCATGCCAGTCGTACTCGACTTCCCGTGGCTGCCGGTAATACCAACCAACTCTGCGGCGGCCGTCAGCTCTGCCACAAGTTCATCTGAGCGAAGGGCGGGAATCCCGGCACGTCGGGCAGCGTCAACTTCGACCCATCCAGGAGTCCCCTCTCGAACTGCTGGTGTGTAGACTACCCGGTCTGTTCCGGGAGCGATGTTCTCGGCTCGATGGCCGGTCGTTGCTAGCTCCGAACCAGTGACATGGTGGCCTAACGCTCGCACAATCTCTGCCAAGCCGCTCATGGCCGATCCAGAAATCCCTATAAAATGGTAGTTCATTGTTCTATCCTCGCTACTTCAAGAATAAGATGGGCGACCCGTGCCGCTGCATCCTTATGAGCGAACCGTCGGATATTCGCCGCCAAGGTTGATCGGCGCTTGGAATCACGCATCAACGATGTCACGGTCTTGAGTAGCGTCTCGGCCGTCAAGGTCGTTTGTTCCAGCACAACTGTAGCCTCGTGTTCGGCAAATATCTCAGCATTGATGCGTTGATGGTCATTGGCAGCGGTCGGCAGCGGGATGAGGATCGTCGGTTTTCCTAATGCGGCCAACTCAAAAATAGTACCGCCCGCCCGGGAGATGACCAAGTCGGCAATACCCAAGAGCTTGCGATGCTGGCCAGTGAATGCGATCGGCTCGTAGTGCTTGTCTTGGCTGGCGGCCCGCATCCGTCCATAGTCGCGTTGCCCGGTAATGTGGATCACGTGGTAGCGCTCAAGTAGCTCGGGTAAAATTTGCAGAATCAGCGAGTTTATGGCCACTGATCCTTGCGAGCCGGCCGTGATCATCAGATAAGGGCGGGGTGACTTCTTCTTATGATGCCGCCGGAAGAATTCCTCCCGAACTGGCTGGCCGGTGAACACCGCCTTCTTCTTGTAGCGACTCGGGAACTTCGGTCGAGGGAAGGTAACCGCGACCTTCGCTGCAAAGGGCGCGGCAAGGCGGTTTGCAAGACCCATGGCTGCGTCAGTTTCATGGAGGATAACCGGAATCCTGAGGGTCCAGGCAGCGAGCGCAACTGGGACGCCCACCGAGCCGCCCTTGCACAACACAGCCGCAGGCTTGAGTCGATACAGGTGGCCGAAGGCTTGAACGACTCCTGTGCTCAGGGCAAAGGGCAGTACAAAGATGCGCCACGACCAGTAGCGGCGTAACTTTTCTGATTGGATGCCGATGAACTCGATTGCTTCCTCGTTCGTGCGCCCGGCGCCCGGCCGAACGATCCGAAACTGCTCAACCAATTCACGCTCTGTGCCGCCCGCCTTGCCAATGAAAACGATCCGGCTGGTCGGCTGCCGATGCATGAGCTCTTGGGCGATCGCCAGCACCGGGAACACGTGGCCGCCAGTGCCACCGCCGACAACAACAAATGTCGGTCCGCGTGTCACGACTGCCCCCGCTTGGCTAAACCGTGAATCCCGGTATGGCGTGAGATGTTCAACAGTAAGCCGACGCCGGCAAGTAGTGCCACCAGCGAAGATCCGCCATAGCTGACAAAGGGCAGCGTGACACCGGTCAGCGGCAAGAGGCCGAGCATCGCCCCAATGTTGACGACCATTTGGATGGCGATGAGACTCGTGACGCCGACGGCAACCAACCGACCAAATTCATCCGGAGCGAGTCGGGCAACCTGAAGACCTCGCAAGATAATGAAGAGTAACAGCCCCAAAACGATGAGCGCACGCAGGAATCCGAGCTCTTCAAGGGCAATGGCAAAAATCGAGTCGGTATGAGGCTCGGGCAGGTAGAGAAACTTCTGCTTACTTTGACCAAAGCCGAGGCCAAGGAGGCCGCCGGCGCCCACGGCCAAGAGCGCCTGGTTGATGTGGTAGGCTGCGCCGAGCGTCTCTTCGCTCGGGTTGAGAAAGACCAAGAATCTCTGGAGGCGGTAAGGTGCCGAGAGGATGAGCATGGCCAAGAGCGAGCCGCCGAGCGTAGCCCCCGCCACGAGATGGGGCCAGGGGGCACCAGCGACAAAGTACATCGTCACGACGGTGCCGAGAATCACCATCGTGGTCCCGGCATCAGGCTGCAAGAGTACTAAGCCGCCGATCAGCCCAATTAAAACGATGAACGGGAAAAACCCTTGGGTGAATGACCCGAGCACAGGCCTGCGAGCTGTCAACCAGGCGGCAACATAGAGAATCGAGAGGATTTTCACCACCTCAGATGGCTGGAACTGAACCGGACCGAAGGCGAGCCACCGCTGCGCCCCCAGGACCGTCACCCCGATTCCTGGGATGTGGGTGAGAATCAACAGGCCGGCGATAACAAGAAGAATAAGCGACGCCCGAGACTGCCACACACGATAATCCACGACGGCAAAGATTGTCAGGCCGGCGAGGCCGATGAGTAGATGGAGGGCTTGGCGCGTCACAAAAAAGTAATTGCCCTCGAAATACTGTGACGACAGCACAACCGATGCCGATGAGATCATGACGAGGCCGAACCCAGCCAAAGCCAGGACTGCTAACAGGAGCCAATGGTCAATCCGGCCCCGCGAGGTTTTCCGGAAACGTTGCAAGCTCATCGCTGAACCGTCCGCTGGACCAGTTCATGAAATTGCCGACCGCGAACCTTGGCATTCGGGAACTGGTCGAATGACGCACTTGCTGGGGAGAAGAGAATAACATCGCCGGGCTTGGCCGCAGACTGCGCCATCCTCACGGCCCGCTCAAGCGTTTCAGCGCTGGTAACCCGGCTCGCAGGGAAATCGCTCGCTTCCGCGGCGGCAGCGATCACCGGCCCAGTTGCCCCAATCGTGATCAGTGCCCTCACGTGAGCCTTGGCGATCGCCTGGCCGAGCGGCAAGTAATCGAGTCCTTTGTCCGAGCCGCCGGCAATGAGCACGATCGGCTCAAGAAAACTCTCCAGGGCGGCTACCGTTGGGCCAGGACCCGTGGCAAGCGAATCGTTGTACCATTGGATCCCGTTGTGCTCGAGACACTTCTCGAGACGCATCGGCAAGCCGACAAACTCCCTGAGCGCCTGACGGATCGCCGGAGTGCTGGCACCGGCCAGCTTCGCTGCCGCAATCGCTGCCAAGGCATTGTCGACGTTGTGCCCGCCCCGGAGTTGGAGGTCTTCAAGTGTTGCCACAACTTCTTCAGCATGAGCGTCTCTCCACACGAACGACTCTTGCTTGAGGTAGGCTCCTTGGTCGACCGCCTTCTGGCGCGAGGTGTAGTAGACATGGGCGGCGGTTTGTTCGGCAAAAGAGAGTGAGGTGGCGTTATCGAGGTTCAGGACCGCCGAGTCGTCCGCGTACTGGTGACGAACGATAGTGACTTTTGCCGCCTGGTAGTGCTCAAGGCTTGGGTGGTAGTCAAGATGGTCGGCCGCAACACCCAAGACCACCGCGATCCGTGGACTGTTCGTAATCCCGTCGAGCTGAAAACTTGAGAGTTCGAGCACCACCAGATCATCCTGGCTGAGGTCATCCATAAAAGAGAACGGATCGGTTCCGATATTGCCGGCCAGATAGACCCCACCCCGACTCCGCGCCCCCTCCGATTGCCGTTGCTGCTCAAGCATCCGGGCAATCAGGGTGGAAGTTGTCCCTTTACCTTT
Organism: uncultured Candidatus Saccharibacteria bacterium; assembly: GCA_964583025.1. Taxonomy (GTDB): domain Bacteria; phylum Patescibacteriota; class UBA1384; order JACPKC01; family JACPKC01; genus CAZOUL01. Next base: position 1,135 of record CAZOUL010000013.1, on the reverse strand, counting down.
GGTACCAGTGATGCCTATCGTCCGGGCCGGACACAGCTCCAAAAAGAGCGCTGTCTGCGAGCTCAGTCGAACCCCGCGGCTGGCCGCAGCCTGGAGTTCCTCACGATGAAGCGCCAAGCCGGGTGATCGGAATGCTACTGCAACGTCAATGCGGGAGAAAGCCTTGGGGCCCACCACCACTTCGACATCGCCGTCCAACCAGTCGATGATCTCCTGAGCGGAGAGCTTTTCATCGTAGACCACCACCTCACTTGCCCCATGGCGAAGGAGCCAGCGGGTCAGTTCGCGGTTGTTCGTGCCAAAACCTAAGATGCCGATCCGCGTGTCGCGTAAGTGATCGGGAAGCATGATGGAAGTATACCTAACAGATTACTCGAGTTCGACGATCTCAACCGTGTTCGACTCAGTGTCGTACAGAGCGTAGCTCGCCGTCCCGTACTTGCCCTGCTGGATGCCGCAGACCGCGCCGGGGTTACACAACAACGTCTCCCCCACGTGATCGATCCGGGCCTGGTGGGTGTGGCCGTGAAAAACGGCGTCGTACTCACCGCTTTTCGCCTGGAGTTCAGCAAGCCTTGGGTAGTGGTTGAAGGCAATCGCCCGGCCGCCGAGAGTTACTTCCTGGAATTCTTTGCCGATCGGTTGCCAGGCAATCGCGCCCATCGAGCGCTCGATGATGTACCCCTGATCGAGGTCACAATTGCCAAAAACGGCATGCACCGGCACCCCAAGCTGGGCCAGCTGGGCGGCAGTGAACGGTGCCGCGAGATCACCGCAGAAGATCGCCGCTTCAACGATACCATTGGCTTGATCAATCATCTGCTGTACGCGATCAATGTGGTCGTGGGTATCGGAAAAAACTAGGACCTTCACGAGCCCCTCCCGAAGAGAGCAAGCACCAGGCCGATGACGGCGAACATTGCCCCGATTACCCAAAAACGCATCGTTACCTTGGTCTCGGGCCACCCCAGCGCTTCAAAGTGATGGTGGATGGGCGCCGAGAGAAGAATTTTTCTGCCGAACCAGCGCTTCGCGGCGATCTGCACAATCGACGAGAGCGTCTCAACAACGAAGACGCCACCGATCACCACCAGCACAATCACTGTATTGGTCAGCATGGCAACGGTGCCAAGGG
>CAZOUL010000012.1:9930-11315 GCA_964583025.1 uncultured Candidatus Saccharibacteria bacterium | reverse complement strand
GGGGCAGTTGACGAAGTCGTCAACCGGATGCTCGCCGACCAGAAAGTCTTCCAAGCCTTGACCGGGCAGTTCAACATTGATCTCTCGCTCGAAGAGCAATCCAACAAGTACCTCGCGGCCGCACTTCGCTACGGCCTCGATGTCACCGGCCTGCCAGTGAATCCGGCGATGCTCTTCGATCCTAACTACGAGTTCACGATTGACGAGGGCATCAGCATCCTGGAAACGCTGACCGGCCAGCCAATTGACGCAGCCGTCCAAAGCTTAGACATCCCGATCGTCGGCGATTTCTTCGCCGACCGTCAGGTGCTCCAGCAGTTTCTCACCGGGCAGATTTTTAATGGCGACTCTGCGTTCTGGCAGAACCAACAGTACCTCGGCCACCTCGAAGACTTGGCGACCCAGGCCGGGGTGCCAGGCGGGTTCATCTCGGCTCTCCTCGACCGGAATCTCTCGGGCGACCAACGCCAGGCCGCGCTCCAGGGAGTGTTTACCGACTACGTCGAGGCTCAAGTCACTCCCCAACGGCTGAACGAATTGTTCGGTTTCGAAAACACTGAGTTTGCATTTGCTGGCGATGCGATTTCGGGAACACTCGGCATACTCCTCGACCAAAACCAGACTGACAAGAACGCGGCGTTCCAGGCGCTCGGCACCCAAATCGCCGACAACTACTTCGAAGCCAACTACGGGTTCGGGATCAGCTGGGTGTTCGATGCCACGACGAGTGGCCAGGAAAAGATCGGCCACGGCCTCGACATTCTCACCCAGGCGACCGGCCTCGATCCGGGTCTGGGGGCGCTCGCCCAAACTGCGTACCGAACCTTCTTCTTGGAGGGCGGCTTTGATCTCGCCAGCATTGACGGCCGCGCCCAGCTCGCCGAGTTTGCTGGCGCACTTGGGAGCGTGGCCAACGTCCCCGGTGAGTTTAACGCCCTCCTCCAATACGGCCTTATGGGCGATCTGGAGACACCGCTCGTAACGATGGGCGCCCAGAACTTCATCGATACTCAGCTCGCTGAGTTTGGGATCACGAGCGTCGGCTTCGCCGATATGTACGAGGCGTTCATCGCCCCTCTCCCAGCCACACGCGACCAAGCGTTCAGTGAGACGTTCTCGCTCATGAAGGACGTCTTGGCAGGCGGCGGTGATGTCGCCGGCAACGAAGGCTTCTTCTACGGGGACTATGTCGACCCGGACACCGGCTTACCGCCGGCACTCGTTGAGTACACCACCCCAGACGGCGAGCTTCTCCTGATTCCGCCGAACCAACGCGACTTTCTCCGCGACCAGACGCTCTCGGAAACGACCAACCTGCAAGCTGCACGGCGGACAAACATCCAGTACGCCTTGGGCGATGCTGCGATTAATCAGGCGTTCGGCAA
>CAZOUL010000012.1:0-9920 GCA_964583025.1 uncultured Candidatus Saccharibacteria bacterium | reverse complement strand
AGAGTCACCGACAAGCCGAACGCGTTCTCCGATGTGCTCGGCCAGTTCGTTGGCAGCGATACCGCCGGGCTCATTTTTGGCAGCATCGGCACCGCCCAAGATCTGGCGACGTTCTTTCAGACCGGCAATCTTGCCGACGTGTCGACCGCCAGTTTGGCTCAGCTTGACGGCTGGTTCTCCCAGATCACCGGTTGGGACGCTCCGGCCGGCTCTATGGAAGCAATGCTCACCTTCGTCAGTAGCGGTTCAACTGCTGGGTTTGAAAATCTCCTGAACTCCGATTTCACCCAGTTCCAAATTGGAGGATTCGTTGACCAGGCGATTGGCCTGCCTGCTGGCACGACCCACTTCGCCTGGCAGGCCTTCGAACAGTTCCAAGCGGCCCAGCAAGCCGTTGACCTTGCTACCAACAATCTCGCTAACCTCTCCGGCGGCCTCGATGCGCTTGATATTGCCGGTGGCCAGCTCAGCCAGGCCCAAGAGGCACTCGGCGCGGCCACCCAGCAGCTCAGCCTCACCACTGCCTCAATCGTTTCGGCCGGCGTCAACCTCATCTTCGGCTCGACCTTCTCATCGCTTGATTCCTCACTCGGCCTGCCGAGCGGCACCACCTCGCTCCTTGTCACCACAGCCATTACTGCATTACTCGTCCCTGGCATTACCTTCGCCACCCTCGCTTCGAGTATCCTCCTGCCGGGAATCGGCGGCTTACTCTTGGGAGCGCTCCTCGGAAACGGCGGGTTGTTCGGGGGGCTCTTTGGCAAAAAAACAGTCACCCTGACCCGCAAAGAAATCCTCTGGAGCTACCACATCTCCGACCCGCTCTTCCAGCCTGAGCCGAGTGAACAGAACAGTTCATCATCGAACGAATTCGTCGGACCGACGCTCGAGCAAGCTGGCCTTGCGAATCCAAGCGCCGACAAGAATCCGCGAAAGCCAGCCGAGGAGCTCGATCGGGCTGACTGGCCGGAGGAAGCCTGGTTCGCTGATCCGGAAGATCCGGGACCGTCCCCCCGGGAGCCGAACATCCTGAACCCCGGTTGGGACATTGCCAAAACCGAGAGCTTAAAGAAGCTCCCGCCAGAGATCTTCCGTGGCAATTCCAAGGAGCAATTCCTCATCGGTGCCCGGCGGGCAGCCCAAATAAAAGTCCGCGAGATCCTCGACGACCTCCTCACCCTCCATACGCGGATCGACGACCCGCAAGCGACACCGGCCCAGATCTGGACCCATAGCGAGGAGGATGTCCGGGCGTTTGAAGGCCAAATCAACGCCCTGTATGGCCAGGGATCAATTGGCACCTACCAGGATCTGATTGACGACCTACGCCGCGGGGTTGGATTTGACGAGGAAGTCTCGCTCCTCATACGCTGGGTCCACTGGCAGTACTAGGGCGTGAACCCCTCCTTCGCTTGCAGCAAGCTTCGGACGGGCGCGCATGAATCGAGAAAAGATGGCTGACGAACAACCACTCCCCAAATTAGAAGACATCCCGAGCCACGAGGAACTGGACCACCGTACCACCTCCGCAACTGCGCCCGGGAAGCAAACAGACGTTAAGACGGCACCATCGCCTGCCCAGGAAACGCCCTCGACCCAACAGGCACGCAAGGACTCTAGCCCGCCAAAAAAACGAGATCTCCCCCGGCTCCCGCTGCCGCACTGGTCTGGACGAACGTGGGTCTTCCTCGGCCTTGGGATTCTCGGTCTCGGCTTGATCGTCTTCTTCGCCTTCTTCTATCGGGCGACACTCACAATAACCGCCCAGCCGGATTCGGCAGCGATTATCGTTGACGAGACTCAGGTGAGTGGCCAGTTCCGTGGCATGCTCACTCCTGGCGAGCACACGCTCCGGGTGACAGCGCCAGGATTCATTCCGTATGAATCAATCCTCTCACTCGGAGTAGGGGAGGAGCGGCAACTCTCGATCGCCTTGCGACCGCTTCCCCAGCCGACAACCCTCACCGACCAGCAAGTGCAGTTTGTCGTTTTGGATCAGGAACGAGCGTCATTGCTCTACTTAGCCCCAGAAGAGCGGACCGCGTTCCGCCTCTTCCCCGACGACCTCGACGAACCAGTGCTCGACGAGATCACGCCAGCTGTCCTCGAAAACATTGCCGACATGATCTGGTCGCCCGAACGCCAACTCGCCTTCTTGAAAGTCAACGGGGCGACTAAGCTGTATGACTTCAAGCGATACGACCTCGTCAACCAGGAGATTCGTGACTGGCCAGGCGGAATCGGTTCGGTTGACTGGCGGCCGGATGGCGAGAAAGTTGCATACGCCTTTGCTCCAGACACTGGAGAACGCACGATCATCCGAGCCAACCGTGACAACAGCGAGGCCGAGCGGATCTTCAACTTTGCCGCGACTGATATTGTAAACCCAATTATTGCTTGGTCGCCGGACGCCAAATACCTCTCCGTGCTCACCGACAAGCTCTACCTTTTGGACGTGTTCTCCAAATCGCTGACCGAGCTCGTCACCGACGAGCGAGTTGCGGCCGTGCGCTGGCTCCCTGATTCCTCAGGCCTCGTCTACGAAGACGGTAATGCCCGGCTCAAGGTCGTCGAACTTGATGCGACGAAGCGCGATCTTGGACAGACTGGAAGTCTCGTTCAACTCGCCCTGTTTGCCGACAGTCAGACCGCGGTCCTGGCCAAGAACCGGGGCCAAGCGAGCGAATTACTCAGGATCGACCTCCTCACTGGAGAGACGGTCCCGTACGTGTTCCAGCCAATCCCGACCTTGGCAATGCGCGACCTCTTGCTCTCTGCCGATGAGACGGTAGTCTACTTCCGCTCAGCCGGAGAGCTCTTCGCCCTGCCGCTTGATACCGGCGAATACTAGTTCTGGAGCCGAAACCGGATCTCTCGAACAAGCGGCCGGCCGAGTTTTTTGTTCACTGCATCGATCAGCTGTGGGAGATCCGGCTGCAGGAGGTAACGATCTTCCGGCAGAGCTACGGCGACAGTGAGACGACCCGCTCGAAACGACAGAGCCTGGAACCGCCCGCCGGCCACCGTGTTCGCGCACGCGACAACTCGGGTGGCACCTAACTGCTCACCCAGTCCATGGCGGGCAGCGAACGAACCGAACGCGTCAGAGGCGGGCGAGAGTCCCATACTTCTACGCTACCGGGACTAGTGACGAGACGGCAAGGGTCGTCGCTTTCTCAGCAAGGGATGGCGGCACGGCCCGCGGGTCCGCGCTCGTCACGAGTACTGCCGCATCCGCGACAAGCCTGCCCAAGCGCTCGGCCCGGAGTTCGTCGAGCTCTGAGAACACGTCGTCGAGGAGTAGAAGCGGTGGATGGTCGGCCACCTTGGCTTCGAGAAAGTTCCGCTCCGCTTGCTTCAAGGCGACCAGCAGACTCCGCTGTTCGCCCCGACTGGTGGCACTGGCCGCTGGCAACTCATCGATGGTGACCACTAGATCATCCCGGTGAGGACCTAAGGTCGTGGCTCGAAGCTCCCGATCACGCTGGCGTCGACGGGTAAGAGCCTCAAGGTAGGCAGTCTCATCCTCCACGCCGGAGGCGTAGGCCAGATGAACTCCTCTCGTTGGTCCAGACGGAGCGATCGCTTCGTACTCACGGCTGACTAATGCAGCAACAAACTGCACGTAGGCACGCCGCTTGCCGGCAATGTGAGCGCCTAGACGCGCCAGTGCTGTCTCCCACGGCAGAAACTGGTCATCTGGGACGTTCCGGCGATTCAGAAGCTCGTTTCGCTGCTTGAGGACGTGGCTGTACTCAGCAAGCGTCCGGGCATAGACCGGATCAACGCCAGCGAGCACCGTATCGAGGTAGCGCCGACGGATCCGGGGTGGGCCGGTAATGAGTTCGATCAACTCAGGAGAGAACAGCACATAATGAAACTGGCCAATTGATTCCAACGGCGTAGTCGGAACTTGGTTGACGAACGCTCGTTTCTCTAGCGACCCTGACTGGCGGGCAATGACCCGTTCGACCGAGGTTTCACCAATCCGCACCGAAGCCCGAGACACTGATTCGTCCCAATGGATGAGATCTCGATCACTCGTCGTCCGGTATGAGCGAGCAACTGCCAGATAGGCCAACGCTTCAAGGATCGTACTCTTGCCAGTACCGTTAGGACCGATGATGATCGTCGGCCCTGCCACCGAGAGTTCGAGCGAGGAAAATCGCCGGAAGTTGGAGAGCGATAGCGAGAGATCCATGTGAGCCGCTCTCTGGGCAATTACGAATCGACTCGGAGCGGCATCACCAAACTGAGGTACTGATCATCACCTACTGGGTGGAGAACTCCCGGTCGGTCAACGCCGGAAAATTCCAGCTGGACGGATTCGGACCGAATAGCATTGATCGCATCGAGAAGGTATTTAGCATTGAAGGCGATACTCACCGCCTCGCCGGAAATTTGTGCTGGGATGTTGGTCGTGTTTTCGCCGACCGCGGCTGACACCGCGTGAATGCCAAACGTTGTCGGAGGCTCCACCACCACCCGAACATTATGGGCGGTATCCCGGGCAAAGAAACTCGCTACTTTGACCGCATTCAAGAGTTCTGTCCGATCCAACGTTACCATCGTCGAGGCATCACTCGGAATGATCTGCGAGTAGTTGGGAAAGGTTCCTTCGATGAGTCGGGAGACGATACTGGTCTCCTCGAGACTCAAGGCAAGCTGGTTTTCCGCAAGCGCCACGGTCACAGAGGCATCGGTCTCGGGCAAAATCCTCGCCAGTTCCGCAGCGGTTCGACTCGGAATGATCGCCGTTCCCGTGGCCGATTCGGCCAGAGCGACCCGCCGCTCTGCCAACCGATAGGAATCAGTTGCGGCAAGCGTGAGTTGGCGATCGGCGGCAACCAGACAAACGCCGTTTAGGACCGGCCGGGTGTCATCGACGGCAGCAGCAAACAGGACATCCTGAAGAGCGCGGCGAAAGGCAGCACTCTCAATTGTCAGTGTTGTTGCCTCTTTCACGGCCGGGATGAGCGGGAACTCACTCGCATCCATTCCCTTGAGCGTCGCCTGGTAGTGTTCCGACTGGATAGAGGCTTCCTGGTCTTTTGTTCGGATCGTCAGCGTGGGATCAGTGGCATTGGCGAGGAAGTCAACGAGGAGTCGGGCAGGTAGGGTAATTGATCCCTCTTCCTCAACTTTTGCTCGGACAAAGGTGGTCACGCCGAGCTCAAGATCAGTTGCGGCAAGCTTCAGCTGCCCATCTTCAGTTTGCAAGAGAATATTTCCAAGGATCGGCAATGATGACTTGGTCGTGGCAACCCGACTCACAATCTGTAGCCCCTTTGCAATATTTTCTTGCGTGCACTGAATGTTCATGAGGTTCCTCGTTTTCCACACAGGTGTTCTGTATGAAATATATAAATGAATTAGTTGTAGTAGTAATACGGGCTGTGGAAATGGGGATTATTAGAGGTCAGCATTGGGGATAGGCTGGGGATGGTTTCGGGAGAAAACACCTTGGGTTTGGGGATGATTTGGGGAGGGAGAGAGTTGATCGTATCCGACAAGTCGAATTGTCCCCATGCCCGAGAATGTTTTCCCCTACTTTTCCACTTTTTATCCACATCAGTGGGATCATCCGGAAACGTATAGCCGCTCCTTAATGAGAGAAATGTCACGTTGGAGCGCCTCGGTCCGAGTAAGTTCGCGGGTAATTTTTTCCACGCCGTGCATGACGGTCGTATGATCTTTTCCACCAAGTGCCTTGCCAATTTTGGGGTAGGAGTAGGAGAGCTCATGGCGCATGAGATACATCGCGATCTGGCGCGGGCGCACGAGTTCTTTGTTTCGCCGTTTGCCGAGGAGGTCAGCGACCTCGAGCGAGTAGAAATCGGCGACCGTATCGAAGATTGCCTCCGTGGTGACGTGGGTCACCCGTCGATCGACGCCGGTTTGCTCAAGGATCCGCTCGATGAGTTTGAGTGACGGTTGGACGCCGTAGAGTTCGCAGTGGGTCATCACGCCGTTCAGGGCGCCTTCGATCTCTCCATCGTTACTCTGTATATACCGGTCCATGTAGTCAAGCACGTCGTCGGCAAGCAGGAATGACTTCTCCTCGCACTTCTTCGCCAGAATTGCTTGGCGCGTTTCAAGGTCGGGCGTTTGGATATCGGCGACCATTCCCCAACCGAATCGGGAGGATAGTCTCGGTTCAAGCTGGGGAATTGCTTGGGGCCGTGAGTCTGAGGTCATCACGATCTGACGGTTGGTTTGATGGAGCGTGTTGAAGGTGTGGAAGAATTCTTGCTGCGTGCCCTCTTTGCCAGAAAGGAATTGGATGTCGTCGATGAGGAGTACGTCGGCATTCCGATACCGGCGTTTGAATGCATCGATAGTTTTTCGTTGCATCGCTTGGACGAACTCAGTGGTGAATTTCTCAGCCGGAGCGTAGAGAATAACCGCTTTCTTGTTCTTCTGTTGCACAGCATTGCCGATCGCTTGGAGGAGGTGAGTTTTCCCAAGCCCGACGCCGCCGTAGAGGAACAAGGGATTGTACTGCTGGGTGCCGGGGTTTTCGACCACTCCCTTCGCTGCAGCGTGGGCGAGTCGATTGGCGTTGCCAACAACGTAGGTCTCGAACGTGTAATCAGGATTTAAACTCGTTCCCTGGATCGCCGAGTCACTGTTGGTTGAAGTCGTTCGGGGGGTACTCGAGGGTGGAACCAGTTCCGCGTTCTGGTTGGTTTCGACTTTGTCTTCCGGATTTGATTGGGCAGCGGTCACCCGGTACTCGATTCTGGCAACCTCTGGGTAATATCGCTTGAGCGTCGCTAGAATTTCCCGGTGATACTTATTCTGCAGCCACTCTTGGGCAAAGGTGTTACGGACCGCAATGACCGCTTGGTCGCCATTGATTGCAATGATCCGGGTGTTACGGAACCAGGTGGTGAAATTGGCCTTTGACAGTGCCACCTCGAGCTCACCCAGGGCGGCCTGCCAGACTTTCGTTGGACTCAGCGTTCCTGCCACTCTCCCTCCGATACTTCTCTGTTTGAACCTGCATTCCACGCTAGCCCAGTTCTCCACAGCTCGTCAAACGATGAACACGCCATGTGGTCCTTCTTCTCCTGTTGGAACCAAGGAAAAGTAACGAGAAAAACTGTGGAAAACCTGTGGAGAACTTGTATTCTCTTCTTCCTGAAGAGAGCGTCTAGGGCTTACGACTTCCGTCGAATGCTCACGGCAACGTGAGGAGTGGCAACTTCTGGTCGTGTGCGGAGAATCCACCACTGTTGAACAACCGAGAAGAGGGTGGTAACGATCCAGTAGAGTGCGAGCGCGGCTGGTAAGGTCGCCGCAATGAACACGGTCACCACGGGCATAATGTAGGTCATTCGACTGCCAAGCTGCTGGGCAACTCTCGTGGCGTCGTCTTGCTCTCCGTCGGCAGCTGTTGGAGTGGGTCGCTGGGTCGTGAGTTGTCGTGCCTGGAGAAACTGGAGTGCTCCGGCCACCACGGCCAGCAAGATACTCGGTACGGCCAGGTCAATGCCGAGGAATCCTGTTTGGATGTGTTCTGGTGCAGACACGAATCCGTAGAGGATGCCCGTATCTATCGGCTGTACGTTTAAAAAGACCTGGTAGAGGATGAGGAGAATAGGAAGCTGAATAAGGAGCGGTAGGCAGGAGCGGAACGGGTTGACATTGTGTTCTTGGTAGAGCGCCAACATTCTCCGGTTCAATTCCTCTGGCTTCTCCTTGAGTTCCTTGCGCAGCTTGTCGATTTCTGGCTGGAGAACCTGGAGTTCCTTCTGAGCCCGGACTGCCTGGGCCGACGAGGGAAGAAGCGCTAATCGGACCAGGACAGTGAGGGCAATAATGCCGAGTCCCAAACTCTCGCCGGGGAATACGGAAACGAACCAGACGAGCAGGTTGTAGACTGGGACGTAGAAGATCGACTTGAAGAATGAACCGATCGCTTCCATAGGTACTCAGAATCCCTTAATTTCCTCGCTCAGGCAAGGCCGGTACTGGGTCGGCGCCACCGTGTTGCCACGGGGTACAGCGTAGGAGTCGCTGACTTCCGAGAAGGGTGCCCTTCGCGACACCGAACCGCTCAATCGCCTGGGCCGTGTATTCAGAGCAGGTAGGATGGAAACGACAGTAGCCATAGGGGTAGAATTGCTGGAACCAGCCGTGGTCTGGCGAGAGTGTTCGCTGGTACAGTCGGATCAGGCCAACGGCGGCCGCACGGAACGTCATGATCCAAGGAGGCGGGCCCGGTACAAGGCAGCAGTGAGTTCGGCCAGGATCGTGTCGTATCGTGGTTCGGCCAGGATTGAGCCCCGGACATGGATCACAAGGTCAAGAGCTGGCAGGCGAGGCATCAGCGTTTCTAGGGCAGCTCGCACTTGCCGTTTAATGCGGTTCCGGGTGACCGCTTTTCCTGAGACTTTACGGCCCACGACGACGGTGGCTCGAGTACGGCCGACCCGATTCTCAAGCCAGACACAACGAAACGGCCCGTGGGAAACGGACCGTCCTTTGCGATGAATTCGAGCGAGGTCGCGCTCCTTAAGCCTTGCGGCGCGGGGCAACAACGAGCCTCTTTCGCCCCTTGGCTCGACGGGACTTCAAAACGTTCTGGCCGCCCTTGGTACTCATGCGGGCCCGGAAGCCATGGGTCTTCATGCGTTTGCGACGATTGCTCTTCTGTCCTGGAATCATGTCTACTCCGTTCGTACCGAGAAGTATAGGAGAAAGCATCGGTGCTGTCCAGGAAGGGAAGCGGACTCGCTCATAATCCTGATCTCTCTATGCTCACTCTACCTACGCCATATCGAAGTGGGCCTTAGTATATTCATCACTCGAGTGGCGGTGTTTTTTGATTGATGTTCGAACTTTTTTTGATGAAAATCCCGAATGATTGCGCGCTTCGCGCGCAAAACCTGAACGCTCGGGCGGGCAAAAAGGAAGGGGGTTGGGGGGAAGGAATTTTTGCCCGCCCTCGCTTTCCGCCGCCGCCGAATTTCGTATTTTGCTTTGCAAAATGCGCCGCCAAAGTTAAAGTTGTGTTTGCCTCGCCCACCCGTGCGCACACAACAATTTTTCTCCCTTTGAATTTGACTTTAATCATGTTATTGTAGTATCATCTAAATAGTACCACTTTGCTGGAGGAACTGCAATATAATAGTACTATTTCAAATAACCATATGTCAAATCAGGATTTATCTAAAAATTTAAAAAAATTGCGCGATAAAAAAGGCTTTTCTCAAGACCGCCTAGCAAAATTGGCGGATGTTGCCAATAATACAGTTATTAAAATTGAGCAGGGCGAAAATAAAAACCCAACGCTCGAAACATTAAAAAAATTAGCAAACGCTCTTGGCGTAAGCCTAGACGATTTAATCAAATAATATGAACTGCAAAAATTGCAACAATTTAGTACCAGAAAATGCCAAGTTTTGTAATAAGTGTGGTAAACCGATTGATATTGAAAAATCCAAAATAAGCTCTTCTGGTTTTGATATAGAAAAAACAAGAAAGAGTTTGAAAAACACGGGCAATTCTGTTTATGCGATTGGCTGGATAACCATAATAATAAATATTGGAATTTATCTTTGTAGTGTTCTTGATAAAAATTTTGCCGAATCAGGACTTCCTGCCAGTGATCTTTCAGGAACTTTTTTGATGGTAGTTGCGGCTAGTATTTTTATTATTCTCGGTAATCGTATTCGCGGATTGGTAGATAAAAATATAAAATTGTATTTGCAGATTCTTCTAGGGCTTTCTTTGTTACTTTTAGTTTGGGTTCTTTCGACAGGTGGTCGCGTTGGTATCTTGTTTTTCCTTGTTGTGGCGTATCTCATTTCCTCTTTAGTTAAAATTCGCAAAGCGATGAAAAGCGAAGAATTTACTTCTACGCTTGCAAGCCCTAAATATAAGCTGGACAAAAAGGGTTGGATAATTTTTGC
>CAZOUL010000011.1:0-11379 GCA_964583025.1 uncultured Candidatus Saccharibacteria bacterium | reverse complement strand
GTACCCGGACAATCCGTCCGCCCAGGCGTGGTTCGATATCATCAACAAGGCGGACGGCTACGTGATCGTTACCCCGGAGTACAACCACGGCTACCCGGCAGTCTTGAAGAATGCCCTCGACTATCCCTACCAAGCCTGGAACAGCAAGCCGGTCGGGTTCGTCTCCTACTCAGGGTCCCGGCTCGGCGGGATCCGGGCGGTGGAACAGCTCCGTCTCGTCGCCATCGAACTCCAGATGGCACCGATCCGCCAATCAGTCGCTATTGGCAATGCTCGCGAGGCGGATCTCTCAGATGCCGCTGAATCCCTCGATAAACTGGCCGAGCAACTGCTCTGGTGGGCGCAGGCGCTGAAGCCTGCTCGGGAGAATGCTCGTTAGTCAGCATCGGCAAGAGAAGGTTCGGAATCCTCTGTGGGTGTCTCAGTGGGCGGAGGCTCGCTCTCTCCTGCTGGTTGGTCTTCTTCACCTCCTTCTTCTGACGCATCGTCTTCTTCGGGCTCGGGTCTTGGTGCGTAGCACAGTCCCTCGGGCTCCGTGCCGCTTTTGAAGTACTCGGTGTATACGCCCGGCCCAGTGTAGGTTGCTCTCAGCCCATTTGAGCGGCAAATCGGTACGGCTTCCACGCCTGGCGGCACCTCGAACCACTCATGGGGCCGGTCGGCGAGGAATTCTTCCATGAGGGTACGCCAGATTGGCGCTGCACCAAGGGCGCCCGGAAGGTTCCGCATCGGCCGGTGTTCGTTGTTGCCGACCCAGACACCGACAACGAGTTGGGGCGTGTATCCCATCGTCCAAGCATCAAAAAACTCTTGGGAAGTACCGGTTTTGGCTGCTGCCGGTCGCGAGATCGAAAGCGTGTTGCCGAAGATGTTTCTCCTGGTCTCGTTGTCCGAGAGGATCGAACTAATGAGATAGGCAGTTGCTCGGCTCAGGACCCGTGTGGGATGTGGTTCGTAGTCATGGATCACAGTGCCGAACCGATCAGTAATTTCCATGATCGTCGTGGCGGGCACGAACTCGCCTTCGTTGGCAAAGACGGCGTACCCCTGGGTGTGTTCGAGGAGACTCACTTCCCCGGATCCGAGTGCCAGTGAGAGCCCGAATCGGCTTCGGTCTGCCAGCGTGGTAATGCCAAACGATTCAGCCGTGTCAATGGCAGTGTCGACGCCGAGCGTGTCGATCACCTCAACTGCCGGCACATTCAGGGAATTGCCTAAGGCCTCTCGAACGGTGACGCTCCCATGGAACCGCCCGTCGTAGTTTCTGGGAATATAGGGCTCTAGCCAGTCGTCGGCGGTGTAGATAATTGGCCGGTCACTCAACTCAGTCGTTGGAGTAATGAGCCCTTCTTCAAGGGCGGCGGCGTACACGTAGGGCTTGAACGATGAGCCAGGTTGGCGCCGGGCGAGTGCAACGTTGTACTTGCCAAAGGTTCCATCCTGCCAGTCGATACTGCCGACGAGTGCTCGAATTTCTCCTGACCCCGGGTGCAAGACCACGGCTCCCCCATTTCTGGCGCCGCGGGAACGAATCTTGCTTACCTGTTCGCGGACGATCTCCTCGGCTCGGCGCTGCCACGAAAGATCGATCGTGGTGCGTACCCGGTAACCGCCTTCTTCCATTGCTTTCTCGCCGAGAATTTTGGCAATCTCGTCGTAGGCGAGGAAGGCAAAATGAGGAGCTTGGGAGGTATAAAGATAGGTATCATCGAGGGTATTGAGTGCAATCTCTTGATTTCTCGCTGCCTCGGCGTCTTCAGGGGAAATCATCGCAAGTTCGCCCATCTCATTAATAATGGTGCGCTGGAGCATGAACGCCGTCTCAGCATCACCAGTGATTGGCGAGAGGTTTGAGGGTGCGGGGAGCAAAGCGATGAGCAGGGCAGATTCAGCAAGCGTCAGCTGTTGGGCGGGTTTTCCAAAGTAGATCTGGGCTGCTGTTCCTAAGCCGTAGGCACCTCGCCCAAAGTAGGCAGTATTAAAGTACATCTCAAGTATTTCTTCCTTAGTGAACTGGTGCTCGAGGTGTCGAGCAAGAATTGCTTCTTCGAGTTTTCGGTAGTAACTCTGTGTCGGAGACAAGTAGACGTTCTTTACGAGCTGCTGGGTTATTGTCGAGCCGCCTTCGACGACCTTGCCGGCTTGATAGTTCTCGATGGCGGCTCGGAGAATGGCGCGGATCGATATCCCGTCGTGCTCGAAAAATTCCCGGTCTTCCGAGGCAAGGAGGGCGTTGACGGTGTGTTCAGGGATATCTTCGTACTCGAGTAAGATCTTGTACCGGGCATTGTCAAACCGGAAAAACGGCTCGCCATGCCGGTCGGTGAGGATGATGCCGGTGTCGTTGTGGTGAATCACGTCATCGACCGTGCCAAAATCGCGATCGAGTTGCTGGTCAAGGGTGACGAGGAGTCCTGCGCCGACCAGCCCGGTGGCAACAATCCCAGCGATGACAGCTGCGCCAATCACAAGGAAAGTCAGTTTGGCAGCGTGGAGAAGTGGACTGGGTCGGCGCGTCACGAGGTACTCCTGAGTGAATTAGCCTTGCCGGCGCTTCTTTGCCATGTAGCCTAGGGCGGCACCCGCCGCAGCTGCGCCGAGTACAACGCGCCATGGGTGGTCATGGACATACCGATCAGCTTGCTTCCCGGCAACTTTCGCCCGGTCGGCCATATCGGATGCCTTTGTCTTAGCACGGTCAGTCATCTCACGAACGTTTGTTCGCATCGACTGAGCACCTTTCTCACCAGTCCGTTCCATAGATTCAATCTCAGCTTTGAGCTCTGCGAGGAGATCTTGTGTAGAGTATCGCCGTTGCATAATCGTGTTCCTTTCTATCTCTTATGTCGTTTCTACTGCTGCCTGGGAGCCGGGCTGAGTGTTATCGACGGGGTCAAAGGCGTTTTCAAACATCAGCCAGACCGCAAGTACGAGAATTGTCATGACCAGGACGAGGAAAATCATCGTCCGAGCCTTACGCCGTTCGGCTGGCCTGAGGAGCTGCTTGTGTTCCTCGCCGCGAGCATTCATTTTCGGTGCCAGTCACCGTCATCACCCTTTTCATATTGCTGATTGACGGCATTCCAGGCGACTTTGTGGGCAACTTCTTCTCGCGATTGGCTGCCTCGGCGCTTGTCCGGGTCGGCGTATTGGTCCCAGGCGTTGTTAAATGACTTCATGTAAATTTCTTGGGCGTGTTTTGGCAGGTGTTCACTCACTTGTTGTGGTAGTTGCTGTTTTGTCCGGTAGGGCATTGGTCACCTCCACAAAAAATGTCGCTGGAAAAGCGACACGTCATGATGAGTACGCGGGGCTGTGGGCAGTTAGGAAGTCAGTGCGCTCCTTCTTGCAATGCTGGCACGTGTAAACCTTGAGGCGTGCTCCTTCTTGGCGGCCGGTCTTCTGAATGATGGTCATTGGACCAAAAGGCTTGTTGCGCCAGGCTACGGCGTAGCCGCTGAACTGCCATTGGTGAAAGAGGTGGGGTTTCTTCACAAGGACTCCTTTCCGTGTCGGTGGATACGACGGATCGGAGCCCCCGCGGAGGATCGCCAGAGGCATCTGGCATCGATGTCGCGAGCATGAGCGTGCGCAATTCTGTCTTGGACATCGCTCCTCCTTTCAGAGGTTCATGGATATGAAAACGTTATCGCAAAATATTAGTCATTTTGAGTAAGCCGAGCAGAAGTACCGCTCCGACAATACCCCAGAAAATCCCAGCTACGGTAAACGCTCCGGCTGTCTCTGCTGCTCCGATACCGAGGACGCTCCCAAAGAACCAAGCGCCGACGAGGGAACCAATAATGCCGACGAGGATATTTGCTCCAGCGCCTTGCTGCTCGTTCGTTCGCATGAGGACGCTTGCAATCCAGCCGATCAGGGCGCCGACGAGCAGGGTGAGAATGAGGTTGATAATTACAGTCATGGCTCGCATCACCTCCCTTCTCAGGTATTGAATGATCTATCTATAAACTATCAACCATAGCATAATGATGCAAATATCGTTGTCCACAGTCACCGGATCAGCCGGGATCCCTGAGTTCGGCGTTGAAGGGGATACTGTCGGTGCGGTATGGTGAAATAAAGCTACGAAAGGAGTGTGGCATGGCATCGCTACAAGGCATTGGCGCAGCCCCAGGGGTTGCCGAAGGTGAGGTGACGGTCGTTCTTGGCGGGCAGGGCCTCGATGAGTTTCCTGACGGCCACGTACTGGTCGCCGATACGGTGAACCCGACAATGGCATCTGTCTTTCAAAAGGCACGTGCCTGTGTGACTGATGGTGGCGGCAAAACCTCACACGCAGCCATTTTTGCCCGTGAACACGGCATCCCTTGCGTCGTTGGGGCGGCAACGGCAACGAAAGAGTTTGCCTCTGGCGCACGGGTTTCTGTAAACGGTGACACGGGCGAGGTGACCACGCTCGAGTAGGGCGAGAGGCTTAGGCCTTGGTACGTCGTTCAATGAGTGCAGCTCTTTGGAGCCAAGGGTACGTCGGAACAGTCAATGTGGTTTTGGCGGGCATCGCATTGCTCGCGCTTGGCTGGTTTGTCTATGAATCGTCCCGCACTCCGTGCAACCGACCGATTGAGTATCGAATCGGAACAGTGGACAGTCGCTTTGGTCTCTCCGAAGATCAACTGCGGAGGCTGCTCGCTGAGTCTGAGACTATCTGGGAAGAGTCAACTGGCTATAACCTGCTGACCTACAATGCTGAGAGCGCATTAGCTGTGAATCTGCTCTTCGACGAACGCCAGCAAGAGTTTCTCGCCCAGCAACGGCTTCGGCAAGAAATCGCTAACCAGAGCGGATCGTTCGAAGAGCTTGAGGCCCGGTTTGCCCAAGAACGAGTTGCCTACGAGGAACGGGTCTCTGCGCTCAACCAGGAAATAGAACGATACAATACCCAAGGCGGAGCTCCCCCGGCCGAGTATCAGCGACTTGAGGCCGAACGGCAGGCAATCCAACAGCAAGCTGCTGAGCTGAATGCATTGGCGAATCAACTCAACGCGCTCGCTGGCGAACTGAACGTGAAAATTGATACGGTAAACGCTGACGTAGGAAAAATTTTCGACCAAGGAGAATACACTGGCGAGGTTATCAATATATACCAGTATGAGGATGAACAAGATCTCCAACTCGTTCTCGCCCACGAGCTTGGCCATGCACTGGGGATTGACCACGTTGAGAACTCGGAATCAATCATGCACTACCTCTTAAAAGATCAAGATCTCGCCCAGCCGACCCTTAGCAGCGAGGATCGGCAAGCGCTCGAAGCGGTCTGTAGAGTGTCGGTCCGCGATATCTTTCTGCCGCCGCGGCAGGGAACGGAGATTGAATGAATCGCTCAATGGTAATTCTTGTCATTCTTGGTCTGGTGGTGACAGGTATCCTGCTCTGGATGTTTCAACGTCAACCTTCCGATTCGACTGATGACAGAATTGTCGTGGTCACAACGTTTACCCCGCTCAGTCTCCTCGTTGAGCCTGTGGCTGGGTCGTTTGCCGATGTCGAGCAGCTCGTGCCCCCAGGCCAAGGGATTCATGACTACCAGGTTCATCCGAGCGACCTTTCCCGTCTCGCGACGGCTGATCTCCTTGTCCAGAACGGCGCAGGTATTGAGGAGCCGTGGCTCGACGCCCTCAGAGAGGGCGCGAAGGCTACGGCCCTCCCGACCGTTGATTTTGCCGAGCGCCTTGAATTGGCCGGAGTGTCCTTGATTGAGGCTGACGATCATCACGATCATGAGGAAGAGGAACATGTAGCGAGCGACCATGGCCACGGCTCTGGGGTCGACCCCCACATCTGGCTCGTGCCAACCTACGCAAAAACTCTAGTCATTGCCGTCCGCGATGCCCTTGTTGACCTTGATCCAGCCAATGCCGTTGGCTATCGGGCGAATGCCGATGCCTTCTTGGCCACGCTTGATGCACTCGATCAAGATATGCGCAGCAGTATTGCCACCTTTGAGCAGCGGGAATTCATCGCCTTTCACCAGGCGTTTTCCTATGTTGCTCGGGAGTATAGCTTGGAGCAGGTTGGAGTGATCGAAGCGGTACCTGGCGAGTCGCCGACGCCGGGCACTATCGCCCAAATCAGGGCGCTCGTGGAACGCCACAATCTCTCCGGACTCTTCACTGAGCCACAGTTTTCCGGGGCGCTCGTGGAACAGCTTGCCGCCGATCTTGGCTTGACGGTCGCTGTCCTCGACCCCATGGAAACTGCCTCGAGCGGCGAAGATTACCAGGCAATTATGCGGCGCAACCTCTCCTCACTCGAGACCGTGCTCGGAAAGTAGGTTTATGCAGACGGTCAATCCCACAGTCTTTATTTTGTTCGGCGCTTCTGGCGACCTCGTGGCTAAAAAAATTATTCCCGCCCTATTTTTTCTCTACGCTGAGGGCAAGCTTCCCAGGAAGTTTCAAGTCGTTGGATTTGCCAGGAGCGCAATGGATGACGCCTCGTTTCAGAGTCGGGTTCGAACAAGCGTCCTCAAAGCCTTTCCTGACACGGCTGAGGCTGAGATCCTCTCCTCCTTTCTTGAGCTTTTTACCTACCATCAGGGTCAATACGACGTGTCAGATTCCTACCGAGCGCTTACTGAGCGCATTGATGCTATTGAAGCTGAGTGGGAGGTGTGTGCGAGCCTCATGTATTACTTGGCGGTACCGCCAAGTATCTACGAACCGATCTTTGCAAACTTGAAACAGGCAAAACTCACCCAGCGATGTGGGCCCGAAGAAGGGTGGAGCCGCATTATCGTGGAGAAGCCTTTTGGAATGGATCTTGCCTCCGCGGAGGCGCTCGACGAACGGATCGGGACGATTTTTAACGAGGAGCAGATTTATCGGATTGACCACTATCTTGCCAAGGAGATGCTCCAAAACATCATCACCTTTCGCTTCGCGAACAACCTTTTTGAACAGACCTGGAATAACCAGGGAATTGAGCGGATCAATGTTCGCTTGCTGGAGACCTTGGGAGTTGAAGAGCGGGGATCGTTCTATGATGGAGTCGGCGCCTTCCGTGACGTCGGACAAAACCATCTACTTCAAATGCTAGCTCTCGTTTTAATGGAGCAACCAGGGTCGTACGACGCAGCCGACATTCGCACGAATCGGGCAGCTGCATTGTCTGAGAGTCTTCCGACGCCAACGGAGCATGATGCAGTGACCCGCTCGTTCCGTGCCCAGTACAGTGGCTACCAAACGATTGCTGGGGTTGCGCCAGAGTCGCAGACCGAGACGTATTTCCGGGTTGGTACGACGCTTGTCGGCCCTCGATGGTCAGGAGTACCAGTGTCCATGGAGTCAGGAAAGCGTATGGCAGCTCCTCGGAAAGAGATTGAAGTTATTTTTAAGCATCCTCGTCCGTGCCTCTGTCCCCAAGGGAGCCATTTCAAGAACCGCTTGGTCTTCCGTCTTGAGCCGGAAGAAGGAATTGAAATTGAGTTTTGGACAAAACGGCCTGGCCTCACCACCGAACAGGAGCGTCGGTCGATTGATTTCTCGCTCTACGGCGACGGTCGGGAGAAACGACAGTACGTCGAGGAGTACGCCAAGCTGGTTCTTGACGCCATCAATGGGGATCAAACGTTGTACGTGAGTACCGATGAGATTCGCGAGATGTGGCGGTTTACCGATCCCATTGTTGCGGCGTGGCAGCGGGGCGCCGTGCCACTTGCCCACTACGCTCCTGATACCGACGATGCAGTGGCTGAAGCTGATCAAAGGATCAATGCCTCCCAAGCTCAAGAGGAAGTCGGCATTCTTGGCCTCGGTAAAATGGGGCGGGGTTTGGCCGAGCAGCTCCTGGAACAGGGCTGGCGAGTTGTTGGTTGGAACCGGTCTCCAGGGCCCAGGCAGGAGCTGGCCGCGGCTGGGATGCTTGCGGCGGAGCAGGTCAAAGAGCTCGTAGAGCGCTTAGAGGCGCGTCCCCGAGTTGTCTGGCTCATGCTTCCGGCTGGTGCGGTTGTCGACGAGTTGCTCTTTGGTGAGGCTGGTTTAGCTGATCTCCTGGAACCAGGGGATATCGTGATCGACGGCGGCAACTCGCTCTATAAAGATTCGATTCGCCGGGCCAACGAGCTCGCCGCCAAGGACATTCGCTTTCTCGATGCCGGGGTATCCGGCGGCCCAGCCGGCGCCCGCCACGGCGCGTGCATCATGGTTGGGGGTGAACGGGCCGTGTTTGAATTGGTGGAGCCGCTCTTTACAGCACTCTCGCTGCCAAGTGGATACGCGTTTTTCGAGGGCGCCGGTGCCGGCCACTTCGTCAAAATGGTCCACAACGGTATCGAGTACGGCATGATGCAGGCGATCGCCGAGGGCTGTGACGTTTTAAAGGCGAGCCCGCTCTCCCTCGACCTCACTGAGGTTGCGCGCATCTACAATCAAGGCTCAGTGATCGAATCCCGGCTGACGCGCTGGCTCGAACAGGCATTCCGGCAGTATGGGCCAGACCTTGCCGCTGCCAGTAGCGCTGTCGCTCACACGGGCGAGGGACAGTGGACTGTTGAAGCGGCGAAAGAACTGGGGGTCGAGGTAAAAATTATTGCTGGCTCCCTCCAGTTTCGGATTGATTCAGCCTCGCACCCGAGCTACACCGGCAAGGTCCTCACTGCCCTCAGAAACCAATTTGGCGGCCACGCGTTGAAGTAGAGTCTTAGGCGATGATTTGGTTGACCTTGGCGGCGAGAATAAAATCGTTACGGTGAAGACCTTTGATCTTATGGGTCATGAGCTTGATCTCAACCTTGTTGTAGAAGATGCAGATATCAGGATGATGGCCTTCTGTCTCGGCAAGCTCGGCCACCCGGTTCACGAAGGCCATCGATTGCTGGAAATCATCGAACTCGAACCGCTTCTCAATCTGGCGGGCGTCGTCACGCAGACTCCAGCCGTCGAGCGTTTTGAGGAGGGACTCTGCAGTCGGCCGCTCCAACGGCGGGATGCCGCCGCGGCAAGGCACGCAGTGTTCGTTGGTGAGTTCAGCCATCCTTCCTCCTCTTAGAAGCCCCGGAACCGATCAATGCGTCGAGCA
Organism: uncultured Candidatus Saccharibacteria bacterium; assembly: GCA_964583025.1. Classification (GTDB taxonomy): domain Bacteria; phylum Patescibacteriota; class UBA1384; order JACPKC01; family JACPKC01; genus CAZOUL01. The sequence goes on along the minus strand of CAZOUL010000011.1, from coordinate 2,340 downwards.
AGGGCGCGAACTGCTACGAGCAGGAGAAGGCCAGCGGTGATTGCGGCCACAATCACGAGGCCGCTTCCAGCGCTCGGTCCGACCGGCTCCGTGGGTGCTGATTGCGTATGCTGGATTTCGTTCATATAGTCGTGCCTTCGTGGTTCATGGCGAGACTTGATACACTCATCATACGACATCGCAGGGAGGAATGCGTATGACCATATCATTCTACGGTGCCGCCTACGAAGTGACCGGTAGTAACTACGTGCTCGCAACGAAACAATCGACGGTGGCGGTTGACTGTGGCGCTTTTCAGGGCGGTAAAGAACAAGAATTGAAGAATGCCGCACCATTTCTCTTTGCACCAAACGCTGTCGATGCCCTGCTTCTCACCCACGCCCATCTCGACCACATCGGCCGGGTTGGGAAGCTCGTCCGCGACGGGTTCCGTGGGCCCATCTACGCCACGCCGCCAACGATTGAGCTTGTCAATTTGGTTCTTCACGACGCGGTTGGCATTATGAGCCATGAGGAACTGAAGTTTGGCACTGAGCCCTACTACCGGGAAGAGGATCTTGAACAAACACTCGAGCTCATGAAGCCGGTTGAGTACGGGGAAACGATCGAAGTTTCAGCAGGTGTGCAGGCTCGATGGGTTGATGCCGGACACATTCTCGGTTCAGCGTCACTGGAAGTCTGGGCTGATGGCAAGAAGGTGGCATTTTCCGGTGACCTCGGCAACAAAGGAGCGCCCATTGTCCGGGATCCCACGCCGCTTGCTGACGCCGACTATGTGATCTGTGAATCAACCTATGGGGGCCGCGTCCATGAAGGCCAGAACGAGCAACTGCAGGTCCTTGAGGAATTGCTGGAACGGACGGCCCGACTCAAGGGGGCGCTCATGATCCCTTCGTTCGCAATCGAACGGACCCAGCATCTCTTGTTTCAGCTCCACGAGCTCATGGTCCATAAGAACGCCGAGTCAATGCCAATTTTTCTCGACTCGCCGCTGGCGATCAAGACCACGGAACTCTTTGCTCGTTACCCGGAATACTACGACCGCGAAGCCACCGCTCACGTCGCTGCCGGCGAGGATTTCTTCGATATACCAGAACTCAAATACACCGAATCAGTCGAGGATTCTAAGAGTATCAATGGGGCTCCGCCGCCCAAGGTGGTCATTGCCGGTTCGGGCATGATGACTGGCGGGCGGATCAAGTACCACCTCAAGGAGTACCTCGGTGATCCCAATTCCACTCTATTCATTGTGAGCTGGCAGCCAGAAGGCGGGATTGGCCGCAGGCTACTCGACGGTGTTCGCCGAGTCGACCTCTTTGGCAAAGAGATCGAGGTGAAAGCGCAGATCAAGGCGCTCGGGGCCTATTCGGCGCACGCCGACCATCCTCAGCTTATGGACTGGATTGGCGGGATGCGTTCAACGGCCAAGCGTATTTTCCTTACCCACGGCGACCCAGAGGCCGCCGAGGTACTTGAGCAGTCGATCGAGGAAGAGTTTGGGCTTGATACCCTTCGCCCCCGTTTTGGCCAGCAGGTGGAGCTTCCATGAGTGCGCCGCTCTACATTGCCGCTGATCACGCGGGATACGATCGTAAAGCCTGGCTTGTCGGTGCACTTGCTGCTGCCGGCTGCCCGGTGGTGGACCTCGGGCCATCGACGCTTGCCGAAGATGACGACTATCCGGACTACGCGTTGCCGCTTGCCCGTCGAGTCGTGGCCGAACAGGCACGAGGGATCCTGTTGTGCGGCAACGGACAAGGTATGTGTATCGTTGCCAACAAAGTTCCTGGTGTCCGAGCCGTATCTGCATTGAGTCCAGAGATGGCCCGCACCACCCGGAGCGATGACAATGCCAACATTCTCTGTTTACCCGGCCGGTTTCAAACGAACGATGAGATCCTAGCGATCGTGACCGCCTGGCTCACCACGCCGTTTTCAGGAGCAGAGCGACATCTTCGGCGCATTGAGAAGATACAAAGCGCCGAGGCAGCGCATGGACGGTAAGTTGACAATTCTTCCTGCCATTCTTGCTGATTCTACCGACGGCCTGCTTCGCCAGATCAAGAAAGTTGGATCACTTGCGCCACTCATCCATTATGATGTTGCCGACGGTGAGTTCGTGCCCTTAGTTACCCCGGAGCCGGCAGCATTCCCTTTTCCTAATCCTGCAACAACGATCTTTTGGCACCTCATGGTTCACGAACCACTTCGCTACCTTGCAGCATGCGATCGGGCGGCGATGGTGGCCGTCCACGCCGAGGCACGGGGGGTTGACGAGGCTCTCAGATGGCTTGCCAAGCATCACGTGCCGACATGCCTTGCCCTCAATCCGGAAACGTC
>CAZOUL010000010.1:0-11553 GCA_964583025.1 uncultured Candidatus Saccharibacteria bacterium | reverse complement strand
CAATTGCCCGCTACCTCGTAGGGGCCGCAGGCGCTGGCCAGCTCAAGAAGCTTCCAGATATCGCGACGCTCGGCCTCGATGAGTTACGTACCACTGGCGTGACTGGCCTGGTGGTGACGACCGCCCAGCCTGTGACCCGCGCTGAGCAGCCTGCACTCGAACGAGCGCTCAAACCACTTGGCGAAACTGTTGTGACCGATTATCGGGCCGACCAAGCCGTCTTGGGCGGAGTTCGGCTCTCGCTTGGCAGCCGGGTGATCGATCGAACCGTGCGCACGAGACTCGCCGGTCTCACCCACACCCTCATTCGTTGAGAAGAAAGCAGAGGCACTATGTCAGACAAAGCCCACACGATTGTCGATGAGCTCCGAAAAAAAATTGAAGGCTACCAGCCCTCTGAGACCGCCGGAGCTGCCGGGACCGTGCTTGAAGTCGGCGACGGGATCGCCCGGATCGCTGGTCTCGACGATGTCAAGTCGATGGAGATGCTTGAGTTTGTGACCGAAACCGGCGAGCCAGTGACCGGCCTGGCGCTGAACCTTGAGGATTTGGGCGTTGGCGCCGTCATCATGGGCGACACCGCGAAGATCGTCGAAGGCGGTACTGTCCGGGCGACCAACCGTTTGCTCGACGTGCCAGTCGGCGAAGCGCTGATTGGCCGAGTCGTAAATCCGCTCGGTGAACCGCTCGACGACAAAGGGCCGATTGCCACCGAGGAACGTGGCCTGGTGGAAAAAATCGCTCCCGGCGTCATTCGTCGGCAATCGGTTGACACACCGGTTCAGACCGGCATCAAGGCGATTGATGGCTTGATTCCCATTGGCCGGGGACAACGCGAGCTCATCATCGGTGACCGGGGGACTGGTAAAACGGCCGTCGTAGTCGATACGATCCTCAACCAGAAGGACTCGGGGATCATCTGCATTTACGTCGCGATCGGCCAGAAAGAGTCAAAAGTCGCCCAGCTCGTTGCTCGGCTTGAGGAGCACGGGGCACTGGAGCACACGATCGTCGTCGTGGCCGGTGCATCTGATCCGGCCCCGCTCTCGTTTTTGGCCCCATACGCCGGGTGCGCGATGGGTGAGTATTTTCGTGATCGTGGCCAAGATGCCTTGATCATCTACGACGATCTCTCGAAACATGCCTGGGCGTACCGTGAGATGTCGCTCCTTTTGAGGCGGCCCCCAGGGCGTGAGGCCTATCCCGGAGATGTCTTTTACCTGCACTCACGACTCCTGGAGCGGGCTGCTCGCCTGAGCCCTGACCATGGTGGCGGTTCGCTGACCGCGCTTCCGATCATTGAAACCCAAGCTGGCGACGTCTCTGCCTATATCCCAACCAACGTCATTTCGATTACTGATGGCCAGATCTACCTCGAGTCCGATCTCTTCTACAAGGGTGTGCGGCCGGCATTGAACGTCGGTTTGTCGGTTTCTCGGGTAGGGGGCGCGGCCCAGACGAAGGCGATGAAGAAAGTTGCCGGCCAGATTCGGCTGGAGCTCGCCCAGTACCGGGAGCTTGAGTCGTTTGCCCAGTTCGGCTCCGACCTCGACGAGGCAACTCGGAAACAACTCGAGCGTGGCAAACGGGTCAGCGAACTCTTGAAGCAGCCGCAATTCGCGCCGATGGCGGTTGCTGACCAAGTGATCGGTTTCTACGCGGCAACGAACGGATATCTGGATGATATTCCGGCGGAGCGGATCGCTGAGTTCGAGCGTGGCCTGATCGAGCACTTCCGACTGAACGCCAGCGATGTTCGCGACCGTTTCTCGGAGAATCCAAAGCTCGATGAGGTTGAGGAGGATCTCAAGCGGGTCATCGAGGAATACAGGCGGACAGCCGCTCAAACCACAGCGGCTCCGGCTGAGGCGTAGAAAGATTTTTTCATGCCAAGTACTCAAGACTTGCGGCGAAAAATCCGATCGATCAAGTCGACTGGGAAACTCACCCGGGCAATGCAGATGGTCGCTGCCTCAAAAATGACGAAAGCAGTGCAGGCAGCAACAGCCTCTCGGGCGTATAGCGATTTAGCCTGGCGTCTGGTGAGTGAAATTGCGGGCGCCACCCCATTTCGCCACCCGCTCTTAGCCAAGCGGGAAGCTGGGCGCCAGCTCGTGATCATTCTTACATCGAATCGGGGACTGGCGGGCAGTTACAACGCCCAGGTCCTGCGGTCAGCGCTCAACACGCCCACGGATGATACTGACATCGCCACGGTTGGTCGCAAGGGACTTGCCTACATCCGACGATTCCGGCCTGACCAGCTCGTGGCTGACTTTGAAGCAACCGACTCCCTCCCTCGGGCAAGCGACATCCGGCCCATCACCAGTTTTGCGATCCAGGAGTTTACGAAAGGCACCTACCATCGGGTTCTGTTGGCATACAACAAGTTCCAGTCGACGTTGAGCCAGGTAGCGACCATAGAGCAGCTTTTGCCAGTGGTTCCGCCCGTTCGTGAATCGCCTGAGCAGACGGAGTACCGGATTGAACCCGATCCTGCGACTGTGCTCACCGCCTTGCTCGAGCGGGTGGTGCCGTCTCGGTTCTACCAGCTTGCCCTAGATGCGGCTGCCTCAGAGCACTCGGCGCGGATGCTGGCAATGCAGAACGCCACAGAAAACGCCGGGGAGATTGTCGATGAGCTCACGCTCACTTATCAGAGCGTTCGACAGGCCAATATTACCCGGGAAATCATTGAAATTTCATCCGGCGCCGCGGCGCTTGCCACCTAACTTGTTACGAAGGAGCACTATGTCATCCAAAGGAATTATCACCCAAATTATCGGTCCTGTGGTTACCGTGGCTTTCGAAGGTAAGTTACCTGCGATCTACGATGCCCTGACAATCGACCGGCCAGAGAGTGCGCCGCTCGTACTCGAAGTGCAGCAGCATCTCGGCGGCGGTGAGGTCAAGGCAGTGGCGATGGATTCAACTGACGGACTAAAACGGGGGCTGCCCGTGATGGCGACCGGTCAGCCGATTGCGGTGCCCGTTGGGGCGCCGGTGCTGGGACGAATGTTCAATGTCACTGGCGATGCGATCGATGGGGCTGCGCCACCGACCGACGTCCCCCGCCTTCCAATCCACCGACCGGCGCCGGCTTTCGAGAATCTGTCGACTCAGAGTGAAGTCTTTGAGACTGGTATCAAGGTCATCGACCTCATTGCCCCGTTTGTCAAGGGCGGAAAGGTTGGGCTATTCGGCGGAGCCGGTGTCGGCAAAACCGTGATCATTCAAGAACTCATCCGTAACATTGCTGCCGAGCACGGTGGGTACTCAGTGTTTGCTGGTGTCGGTGAACGGACGCGCGAAGGCAATGATCTGTATCATGAAATGAAGGATTCTGGCGTCCTGGAAAAGACCGCCTTGGTTTTCGGACAAATGAACGAACCACCTGGTGCCCGACTTCGGGTTGCCCTGACTGCCCTTACCCAGGCAGAGTATTTCCGCGATGAAGAGGCAAAAGACGTCCTCCTGTTTGTCGACAATATTTTCCGGTTCACGCAGGCCGGGGCTGAGGTGTCGGCGCTCCTAGGACGGATGCCTTCAGCGGTGGGATATCAACCTAACTTGGCCACGGAGATGGGCGGACTTCAAGAACGGATTACCTCGACCAAGCAAGGCTCCATTACGTCGGTCCAAGCAGTCTACGTACCTGCTGACGACCTGACCGACCCGGCGCCGGCCACGACCTTTGCCCACTTGGATTCGACCGTTGTACTTTCCCGGGCACTTTCAGAGCTGGGCATCTATCCAGCCGTTGATCCGCTTGACTCAACTTCGACAATTCTCGATCCGAATGTGGTGGGCAAGGAGCACTATGATGTAGCTCGGGGGGTGCAGCGGGTACTGCAGCGGTATAAGGACCTTCAGGATATTATTGCTATTTTAGGTATCGACGAGCTCTCGGAAGACGACAAAGTTTTGGTTGCCCGGGCACGGAAAATTCAGCGGTTCCTCTCGCAGCCGTTTTTCGTCGCTGAGCAGTTTACCGGGAAGCCAGGCGCATATGTTCCGCTTGCTGAGACGATCCGGGGTTTCCAAGAAATTCTCGACGGCGCTCACGATGATAAGCCGGAACAGGCTTTCTACCTGAAGGGCACCATCGATGACGTCACCTCGTAAGTAGTATGCACATCACGATTCTTACGCCAGAGCGCACGATGTTCGACGGTGAGGCCGACGGCCTGACCGTCCCGGCGGTTACCGGAGAACTTACTATTCTCGCTCACCACGAGCCTCTTGTGACACTCTTGCAGTCTGGGGAAATTTCCCTACATCACGGTGCAGAGCGCCGGCACATGGCAGTCCATGGAGGCTTTGTCGAAGTGCAAGCAAACCGGGTGAGGCTGCTGACCGACGCGGCCGAGCTCGAAGAGGAAGTTGATGAGCGACGGGCAGCAGCAGCATTGGAGCGAGCCCGGCGAGCACGCGACGAGGCGGTTGATGACATCGCTCAAGCTGATGCCCTGGCGGCGATGGAGCGGGCCTTGGCCCGGCTGCGACTGGCCGAACGCAAGAAACTCCGTCATCGAGCCTAAAGCCAATGTCCCAACGAGCGGGCGTGCTCATCGCCCATGGCTTTACTGGTAGCCCCTACGAACTTGAGTCGTTCGCAGCATTCCTCACGAGCCGTGGCTATACCGTTCGGGTCCCAACACTGCCTGGGCACGACACGACGCCAGATGCATTGAGGGTCACGCGCGTTGAGGACTGGCTCGCGGTACTCCGCCGGGAGCGAGAGGCACTCGCTCGGGAATGTCCGTCGGTGAGCCTCATCGGGCTCTCCGTTGGAGGCAGTCTCATGCTGAAGCTCGCAGCAGAAGCGCCGCCAGCAGCACTGGTGACGATCGGTGCGCCGGTGCGTATGGCATACCAGCCAATCATGCATGGCATCCTGACGAGTCTCTCGATCGTGATGCAAGATCTTGTCAAGCCAGAGCGAGGACCCTTTGCCAACGAAGACATTCCCGGCTACATCCAACGGTGCTACACCCGCATCCCTATCCGTTCTATGCAGCGGGTTTTGAAGTTCTTGAGGCAGGAAATGCAACCGGCGCTCTTTCAGAAGATTACCGCACCCAGCCTGGTGATTCAGGGTGTCCATGACCCGATTGTTGCTCGTTGGAGCTCCGATTATCTCGTTGACCATTTGGCTGCCCAAGTCAAGGAGCGGCTCTTCTGGGAAGATCGATACCACCTCATTGTCCGGGGGGAGCGCCAGCAGGAACTCTTTGCCGAGGTAGCCAACTGGTTGGAGAAACACCTATAATACGGCCGAGTTAGAGTTTCTCGGCGGGCATAATCAACTCTACTGAACCGGGGCGGAGCCGAGAGCGGGATTAGTACAATGGCAGTACGCTTGCTTCCCAAGCAAGAGACGCGAGTTCGATTCTCGTATCCCGCTCCCGGATCCGCAAAGACGGGCAAGGTTGTTTTCCCGTGATGCGTGAGTGAAGCGAAGGAGGCGGAGTGATTGAGTGGAAAAGCGACCAAGCCTTGGTTCCAGCGGAATGGCTGGGTGACGCAGCCACGATCCTCGAGCCTGAGTTCGACAAGATGCGTGCGGTGGTCAAGGCCGGCGGGTACGACGATGAGCGAGCGAGTCTTAATGCTCCCGGCGACCAGGTATTCAGAGAACAGGTCAAGAGCGTGGTGCGATCCTGCGGCCAGGCCGACACCGTCTTACTTGTTGGGATGGGTGGGCCGGGACTTGGGGCTCGAGCGGTCCAGGAGGCGGTTACAGGAGCGCTGCACAATAGTTTCAAGGTGCCGAAGGTCTACTACGCCGACACAGTTGATCCAGCTCGGATTGAGGCGCTGACTCGTATCCTCTCGATGGATCTCGAAGCGAAGCTGCGGGTTGTCGTGGTGGTCGCCACTCAATCCGGAACAACGACTGAGACGATTGCTAACTTCCGTCACTTTTCGGCACTGCTTGCCTCCCACGGTCTCGACCCTGCCGAACACATGCCGCTGGTGACCAACGAAGGTTCGCGCCTCGATCAATTCGGTGAGGCACATGGGTATTTCCGGGTTCTCGTACCTCCCGCCATCGGTGGGCGATACTCAGTCTGCTCCCCGGTCGGACTTCTTCCACTCGCCTTGATGGGCATTGATATCGACGAATTTGTCGCCGGCGCTCGGGAGCAGCGAGATCGGCTTCTCGCGTTGCCTCTCTCTGAGAACCCGGCTGCGTTCCAGGCCGCGGCGCTGGCATTTCATGCCGGGGAGGGGAAAAACGTGTTCGTCAACTTCCTCTTTGCTCCAGAATTGGAATCGCTCGGGTTGTGGTGTCGCCAGCTCATGGCAGAATCGTTAGGCAAGGTTCGAACTTCAGCTGGCCAGGCTGAGTCAGTCGGTATCACCCCGACGGTAGCGATCGGCTCGCGTGAACTGCACTCGACCTTCCAGTTGTATATGGATGGGCCGGACGATAAGTTGACTACGTTCGTGCGGGTTGCCTCGGCACCGTCTCTTCGCCTTACTGAGGATGAGCGGTACGAGTCGCTGGTGCGGTATCTGGGCGAAACAACCTATCAGGAAGTGAGCGAGGCTATTTTCCAGGGTGTCCTCCATGCATATGACAAGCGGCGCCGGCCCTATACCGTGCTGACTTTGCCAGATACCCGTCCAGGAACGATCGGAGCATTTATGCAGCTTAAAATGATTGAGACGATGGCGGCCGGCTGGCTACTCGAGGTAAATCCGTTCGACCAACCTGGGGTCGAGGCATATAAGAAAGAAACGAAACGGATTCTTCGTGACCGGGATCGGTCGTAGCGTCGCGTTGCTTGGACTGTTGCTGGTTGTAATGTCAGGCTGTGTCCCAGAGTTCGAAGGGGACAACGCCACGGTTCGGGTCGGCCAGGCCGTGGTTCAAGCAGAGGTGGTTCGGGAGACAGCCGACCAAGCTCGAGGCCTTGCCGGCCGAGAGTCGTTGGCAGTAGGCCGAGGCATGCTTTTTGTTTACCGGGAGCCGACGGTCGCGGAGTTTTGGATGAGAGGGATGAAGTTTCCGATTGATCTTGTTTGGATTAACGACGGAGTGGTGATCGGCACAGAGGAGTCGATGGAAGTTGATGGCGGACAGCGACGGTATCCCTCACCGGGCGCGATTGATATGGTACTCGAGGTGCCAAGTGGGTGGATTGCCTTCAATGGCATAGCCGTTGGGAGTCCGGTTTCGGTAGAATACTGACGGAGTTCCTGGAATATCGCGAGCATTCTTGGTATGATCCAGCCTCTTTCACGCCGGGGTACCTATCTGGAACCCGATAGCGATTGGAAGCGAACCATGCGCCGATGTAGCTCAGTGGTAGAGCAGCGCTTTCGTAAAGCGAAGGTCGGCGGTTCAAATCCGCCCATCGGCTCCAATCGCTATCGGGTTCCTCTTATCTACATTGACTCATGGCTATAGATTGGCTGCATCGTTTCACCGGCCGCACTGCTCTACGCCCAACCGCTGCCATACTGCTCGGGCTTGCGCTCGCTATGCTAGGGCTCTCTTGGTGGATTCAGGTGCAGTTAGTGCCATTTAATCGGCTTGTTCTCGAGATCGCGACAGGCGTTCTGATAGTGAACGGAGGGTTGATCGTGGCGTTTTCACGGAAAGACAGCCTCATCGGGACAATTCTTGCAAGCGCAACCGTTGCTTGCCTTGGAAGTGTCTTGATTGTGCTTTTAATGGCGTTATCTGCAGGTACTATCTAATGGTCGGCAGCAATCATCCGCGCTGGCTCGAGGTTCTCCCTGGGGCTTTGACGTGGGGGGTGTTCGTGGCGATCACGATTTGCTCGTTCCTGTATCCGGTGGCAACGGCAAGCGCGATGATTGTCTTCGCGCTTTTTTGGTTGGGCCGGGCGTTCATGATGTCCGTGCGATTGATTGTCGGCTATATCAAGTACCGCCGGGATGTAAGGCGCGATTGGCAGCGAGAAGTGACCGAGCATTTTCCCGCTCAGGCAGTCCGTTCTACCTATCATGTAGTCATCCTTGCGGTTTCGAAGGAAGATCCAGAGATTATTCTCGCCAGCGTGAAAGCTTTAGCTGAGTCAGGTTTCAACCTGAAACAGATATTTCTGGTCGTAGCAACCGAGGGTCGGTTTGCGGAGAATGGCGCGAAGGTCAGAAAGGCAATTACCTCATCGTATGCCAAGACTTTCGCCGATCTGCTCTTCACCGTTCATCCGCCAGACCTCCCAGGGGAAGTCGTGGGAAAGGGCGGAAACATTACCTGGGCAGCCAAGCAGGTACGAGCCCGCCTCGATGCCTGGCGTATTCCTTATGAACGGGTGATCTGCACGACGCTCGATGCCGATAACCGGGTGCACCCCAAGTATTTTGCTGCACTAACCCACGCGTATCTTGTCCATCCAGCGCCACTTTACGCAACGTTCCAACCTCTACCAATGTTTTTCAATAACATTTGGGACGTGCCGATGCCGATTCGCTCGATCGCACTGGGCAGTTCATTCTGGCAAATTATCGAATCGACCCGACCCCATCGTCTGAGAAACTTCTCTGCCCATGCCCAAAGTTTCGCCGCCTTGGTGAAAACAAACTATTGGTCAACAACCACCATCGTTGAGGACGGGCATCAGTTTTGGCGCTCGTATTTCCGATTCAACGGGAGACACGACGTTGTCCCGATTAACGTGCCGATTTACCAGGATGCGGTCTTGTCTCCGAAGGGGTACTGGCAAACATTTCGAGAGCAATATATCCAGAAGCGCCGTTGGGCCTGGGGTGCTTCAGATATTCCCTATGTTCTCTCGCGTATTTGGCGGAACAAGAAATTACCGTTCGTCGATAAGTGGTACCAGGCATTCCGGCTCATCGAGGGTCATTTTTCATGGGCGACAACCTCGCCAATTCTTGCGCTCTTTGCCTGGATGCCGCGGGTTGTCGCTCCATCATTCGACGATGTCGTGATTGCCCATACGTTCCCGCCCTTATATGGACGCTTGCTGACCCTTGCTCTCTTGGGATTGGTGGTGACGCTGGCCATCTCGGCGCTCTTGCTGCCGCCTGTTCCCAAGAAGCGCCTAGTCAGATCAAGGGCCTCGGTTATCCTTGAGTGGGTGAGTGCACCTTTTGTGCTACCGATTGCGAACGTCTTTTTGGGGTCGTTACCGGCGATTGACGCTCAAACTCGCCTGATGCTTGGGAAATATCTGGAGTTTCGACCCACAGAGAAGCATGTCTACCGACAAAGTCTCAAGCACCATCCTGCAGCTCAGTAAAGCCGGGAACGAAATTCCTTTGCTCGGGTCTTACGGTGAAAATTTATGGCAAAACGATGGGCTTCGTCTCGTGCGAGTCGCGCGATTGGCTCAAGCATCTGGGTTGTCAGCCGGGAATCCCTGAGCCATCGTTCAGCTCGCTCACCGAGGACAAGTTTCGCTAATTTTCGTCGTGGTCCCTTGATGACACCGGCAGCTGGTACATCCAGCCCTGCGGTTCGGAGCGCTGCTTCAGCCACTTGCAACTGAGCCTTCCCTCCATCAACGAGGATCAGGCCTGGCTCTGGCCACGCTGTATGCCGGAACCGTCGGGTCAGAATCTCGCGAATCATAGCGACGTCGTTTTGTCCAGCTACCGAGCGAATCTTGAAGAGACGGTACTCGGCAGGGTTGGGGCGGCCATGCTCAAGGACAACCATACTGCCAACCGCAGCCTGTGAGCCAGTATTGGAAATGTCATAGGCCTCGAGTCGGGCAGGGAGGGCCGATTCGAGCAGGCCGGTGGCATCGTCGGTCATGTAAGCCGTGTCTCGGATGTGAGTCAGGGCAAAGAGTTCATCCCGGTAGCGGGCAGCTTGTTCATATGCATGCCGTTTGGCAGCTGCTCGCATTAATTTCTCGGTCGTTTGAATAATCCGCTGCTTTTTCCCTTCAAGAAATTGGACGACACGACGGATGATCTTCCTGTACTCGGACGGAGATAATTCACCGGTGCAAATACCAGGACAAAAACCGAGTTCTCTATAGAGGCAAGGGCGGCCAGAGTGAGGTATCCCCTTGCACTCGAACCGAAATATCTCCCGGAGAGACTTGAGCGCCCGTCGAGCCGACAAGGCAGAGACGTAGGGTCCGAACGTACGTTCAATCGGCTGTTTGACCTCCTGTGTCGGTCTGATAATCAAGAATCGGGGATAGTCTTCCTTGGTAAGGGCAATCTGCGCAAAGGTTTTGCTGTCTTTGCCTCGAATGTTGTATGGCGGCTGGTGCCGATTGATTTCGTTTGCTTCAAGGATCAGCGCCTCAAGTGCGGAGTCAGTTTGTTGGATAGAGATACTTTTCACGCTCGCGACCATCTTTTGAAGTCGGTCGTCAAGCGGTCGTTGCCAGTATGAATTTACCCGGGTTTTCAGTGAGGTGGCCTTGCCGATGTAGAGCAGACGGCCTTGGTGGTCATAGTAGTAGTACACGCCTGGCGTGCGAGGAAGTTGGTCGAGTGCTGAGAGAGAATACTTTTTCTTCATACGGACGTGCGATGTATCAAAGATTTTGAGTTGGGGGATGGAGAGCACAGATCCCTCCGGTCTGCTGACGACGCGAACACATAATCCACGCTATCTTATGGCCTTCGTGATGGTTCATTGGTTGTCCGGCTTCGGACAGAGCGTTTTTGCCCGAGTGCCCTGCTCAAAAATTGCCCTGTGTAGGATACTGTCACTGCAGCAACGTCCTCCGGCGTACCCTTGGCGACAATTGATCCTCCTCGACGGCCGCCCTCTGGCCCTAGGTCGATGACCCAGTCCGCAGTTTTGATGACGTCGATGTTGTGTTCAATGATGACAACCGTATTACCGCGGTCTACCAGGCGGTTCAAGACAGCCAGGAGTTTTTGGATATCAGCTTGGTGGAGGCCGGTCGTTGGCTCATCAAGGACGTAGAGCGTTTGGTGCGTTCGTCGGGAGAGTTCGGTGGCAAGTTTGATCCGTTGCGCCTCGCCTCCAGACAATGTTGTAGCCGATTGGCCAAGTTCAATGTAGCCTAACCCTACCTCGAAAAGCAGTTCAAGTTTCGTGGCAATGGCAGGGAAGTCGGCAAAGAATGTCAGCGCCTCTTCCACCGTCATGGCTAAAACGTCGGCGATTGATTTGCCGGCGAATTTGACAGCCAGAGTTTCCCGGTTGTAGCGCTTACCGGCACAGACATCGCATGGCAGATAGACATCTGGCAGGAACTGCATTTCAATTTTCAACATTCCGTCCCCGGCGCAGTGTTCGCACCGGCCGCCACGGACATTAAATGAGAACCGACCGGGTGCGTAGCCTCGTATTTTTGCTTCCTTGGTCGCGGCGAAGAGTTCCCGGATCGGCGTAAACACTCCGGTATAGGTCGCCGGGTTTGAGCGCGGCGTTCTACCAATTGGAGCTTGGCTGACGAGCGCAACGCGATTCAAGCGCTCCGCACCCTCGATGCGCTCATGGGCGCCTGGTTTTTCAAGCGATCTGTTGAGTTTTCTGCTGAGCGCCACGTAGAGGACGTCGGTGATTAGCGTTGATTTTCCTGATCCAGAAACCCCGGTGATGCAGGTAAAGCA
>CAZOUL010000009.1:0-14672 GCA_964583025.1 uncultured Candidatus Saccharibacteria bacterium | reverse complement strand
CAGGAGAAGTCACTGACGAGCTTGTCACCGATCTTCTCCGGTTCGCCCCCTACGGTCCAGGTAACAGGAAGCCAGTGTTCGCAGTTGGACCCCTGACCGTTGCCGAGGTTCGGACGGTCGGGGCCACCGGGGCGCATGCCAAGCTTCGATTTACTGAACAGTCGCTCGACGGGATTGCTTTTGGGCTCGGAGGGCGGGTGAAGGAGTTCGGCGTCGGCAGCCAGGTGGCGGTGCTCGCGTCGCTTGAGTTTAATTCGTGGAACGGGACCGAACGGATCCAGCTCTCTGTGACCGACGTCAAGTCGTGGGATCACGCCAGGAGAGAACTCGCGGTGTGATAGGATAAAGTGAGTAGATCCGGAGGGTTACGAAAGGAGTCGCTATGGCCCACACGCTTCCTGAGTTGCCGTACGGATACGACGCTCTCGAGCCGGTGATTGACACCAAGACAATGGAGCTCCATTACCGCAAGCACCACCAAGGCTACGTGGACAAACTCAATGCGGCCCTTGAAGGAAATGACGAGCTGGCAGCCAAGCCGGTTGAGGAGCTGCTTCGGGAGATTGACCAAGTACCGGACGACATCCGCCAGGCCGTGATCAATAACGGTGGCGGCCATGCCAACCACACGCTTTTCTGGCAGGTCATGACGCCAGGCGGGAGTGAGCTGCCGAGCGGTGAGTTTGCTGATGCTCTTACAGAGGCGTTCGGCGGTGTTGGTGAGCTGAGAGCGGCATTGTCTGATGCCGCGACCACTCGGTTTGGAAGCGGCTGGGCGTGGTTGGTCATAGGAGAAGACAGACTCGAGGTGATGTCGACCGCCAACCAAGAGAGCCCGTTGATGACAGGCAAAACGCCGCTCTTGGGCATTGATGTCTGGGAGCACGCCTATTACTTGAAGTATCAGAACCGCAGGCCTGAGTATGTCGAAGCATGGTGGGATCTCGTGCACTGGCAAGAAGTTGCCCAACGCTACGACGCGGTCCGCTAGTTCAACGACGGGCAGTGAGGACTGAATGGCACGAACAGCCACTCTCTACGTCTGCAGTGAGTGCGGGGCGGAGTACGACCAGTGGGTAGGCAAATGCTCCGCCTGCAACACGTGGAATAGCGTCAAGGAGTTTCGGGGGGCGAAGCCAGAACAGAAGGGCGGTGCCAGGCAGGAGTGGACGGAGGCAACGGAGCTCGTCGGGCTTACAGCTGTAGGTGGATCAGCCGACGTTCGGATCCAGACGTTATCTGAAGTCGATCGTGTGCTCGGCGGGGGATTGGTGCCGGGCAGTGCGGTGCTCATTGCCGGTGAGCCGGGGATCGGGAAGTCTACGCTCCTCCTCCAGGTTGCGGCCAGCGTTCAGGGCCTGGTTCGATATCTCTCTGGTGAGGAATCTGTCGAGCAGGTGAGTGCCCGGGCTCGCCGCCTTGGAGTAAGCGATGGATCAATTGAGATCGGCTCCATGGCGAACGTCGACAATATTATCCAGGCGATTGAGCGTGAGCCGCGGCCGACACTTTCGATTATTGACTCGATCCAAACGGCCTATGATCCGACTTTCCCCTCGACCCCGGGGAGCATTGTCCAGGTGAGAGAATCGGCGCTCCGGCTTGTTCGCTCAGCGAAATCCAAGAACATCCCGGTCATTCTCACCAGCCATGTCACCAAGGAGGGAGCTCTGGCCGGACCCCGGGTCCTCGAGCACCTTGTTGATACCGTTTTGTATCTTGAAGGGGATCGCTATCACGCGCTTCGGCTGCTTCGCGGCGTCAAGAATCGGTACGGCCCAACCGATGAGATTGGCGTGTTCGAAATGGTTGAGCATGGTTTAGATGCCGTCCCGAATCCCTCGAAGCGTTTCCTGGGCGAACGCGCGGAAGGACAGTCGGGGTCGGTCGTGACGTGCGTCATGGAGGGAGCACGGCCATTTCTGGTTGAGCTCCAGGCGCTCGCCAGTCCGACAAGTTACGGGTATGCCAAGCGCCGATCGGTCGGAGTTGATACGAATCGCCTCGAGCTGATCCTGGCGGTGCTTGAAAAGCGGCTGAAGATGAAGCTCTCCGAGCACGATATCTACGTCAGCCTTGCCGGTGGTCTCAGGGTAAGTGAGCCAGCACTTGACCTTGCCGTGGCCGTGGCCGTGGTCTCGGCGGTGCGCAACCAGCCAGTGCAGCCAAACCTGGCAATCTACGGCGAGGTCGGTCTGACTGGGGAAGTTCGATCGGTGAGATTTGCTGCTCGACGGAGCAAAGAAGCGAAGCGTTTTGGCTTTGTGCCGCTGGAGGGAAATTCGCTAGCTGGCGTTCTGCGTCACGCGTTTTCAGCCAGTCAGTCGGCGATGCCTGCCCGTGCCCGCAAGTCCACTTCTTGATTTTTCAACGCCTGGAATCCTTCCTGGAGCCGCTGCTCGTGGAGTGACTGGTCTTTCAGGAGCATCCAGAGATAGGCTCCAAAGACAAGGGCCAGAACAACGACAGCGGTGACGACGCCATGACGATGAGCTGACATTAGAGGGGGCTGGGCGTTGCCTCGACTTGCTTGGTTGACTTGTTCTCGTTCCCCGTGGTGTCAACCGGTCGGACCGTAAAGTAGTAGGTCGTGAAATTGTTGAGGCCGGTGACGGTAAATGTCGTAATTTGGCCTGGCTTGGCAACCACCTCAGTGCCATACTTCGTGCCCAGCTCATCTTCTTCTTCGGACACATAGACTCTGACTCTCGCCAAATCGGTATCGTTCGGGTTTTTCCAGGTCAGTTTGACCTGCTTGTTCTGTCCGGTGGCGCTCAAGTTCGTCACGCTCCCAGGAGGGTCTTGGTCTGGGTTCACAGTGACGCTAATGGTTTGGCTTGCAGATGCGTCATTGACATCGATAACCCGGACCGTGATCGTGCGCGTACCAACGCCGAGATCGCTACTTGAGAGAGCAAAAGAGAATGACCCATTGTCACTGCTCGCTTTTTGCTCGTTCCCGATAAAGAGCTCAACGATTTTTACGCCGAGGCCGGCGCTCGCCGTACCGCTCACTGTTGCCGCGCCGTCAATCGTTGCTCCATCGCTCGGGCTTGAGATGGTAACAGCGGGGATAGTGTCGGCGGTGTACATGTCATCTGTTTCAGTTGGCGGACGACCAACCGCAATACCCTGGCTCTCTGCCCAGGCGATCACCGGGTTCTCCCAGTTGGGTTTCTCCGGCATTTCCGAGCGAATGACCGTATAGACCCGCTCCTCGGTGACGCTTTCAGGGGTGAATTCGGTTGCAAGTTTCCCGTTCAATTTGTTGACCTTCGCTTTCACATGAATATCGTCTCGAGTTGTTGGTATCTGCCAGGGAGCGAACCAGTCAGTAATCGTTTCCGGGGATGAGTCGGTCGGGAGCTTATTTGAGAGCTTATCCACAGTCACTGATTTCACGGTGTCTGGCCGAGTGAATGGTTCGATATCGCTGCCAGCGAGCGCTCGTTCCATGTAATCGTGGAAAATCGGGGCAGCGATCACTGAGCCATCAGCATTACGCATTGGCGAATTATCGTTATTGCCTGCCCAAACAGCGGTGGCAATGCTCGGGGTGTATCCCACGGTCCAGGCGTCGCGGAACTCATTGGTGGTTCCGGTTTTGGCTGCGACTGGCCGTTCGCCGAAGTAGAGTGCTGAACGTGAGCCAAAAACGGGACTGCGAGCATTGTTGTCCGACAGGATGTCGGAAATTTGCCAGGCGATTTCAGGCGCTAAGACATCCCGCTCTCCCTTGCCGGTTTCATGTTCATGGAGGATTTCTCCACCAGGAGCCTCGACTTTTAAGATGCTGACCTGTGGCTTGTAGGTCCCACCGTTGGCAAAGGTACTAAACGCTGTTGCCATATCGATCGGCTTGACCTCACCACCACCGAGTACTAGCGCCAGGCCGTACCGTTCCGGCTCATTCAGCGTTGTAATGCCGAGATCATGGGCTGTTTCCAGCGCCGCCTCAAGGCCGACCAGGCCGAGCATCTTGACTGCGGGGATGTTGAGCGATGTAGCGAGGGCGGAGCGGATACTGATCGGTCCGCGGAAGCTGCCGTCGTAGTTCTTGGGTTCGTAGTTGCCAAAATCAGTGGGAACATCCCAGAGCGTTGAAGCAGGGTTGAAATTTCTTCCTTCTTTGAATCCGGTTGCATAGACAATTGGCTTGAAGCTCGACCCCGGCTGGCGATCTGAGACGGTGACGTTCACGTTCCCGTCGCTCTCGGTGTCAAAGTAGTCGACCGACCCAACCATTGCCATCACCTCGCCGGTCTTTGGATCTAGCGAGACCAGGGCGGCATTGCTACCACCCCGGGCCCGAACCCGATCAATGCCAGCTTGCACTGCGGCCTCAGCCTCTTGTTGCAGTTCGAGATCAAGGGTCGTGTGGACGGTCAGCCCACCCTCCTCCACGAGCTGTTCGCCGAACATCTCGACAAGTTGTTCCTGCACGTAAAACACGAAGTGCGGCGCTTTGATATCGCTGCTGCGCGGTTGAACAGCGATTTCCTTGGCGATAGCGGCGTCTGCCTCCTCTTGCGTGATGTGCCCGAGCTCGGCCATCGAGTTCAAAATCCAGTCTCGACGCGCTTTGAGTTCATCGGTATGGGTCCCGTATGGCGAGTAGTACGTTGGCAGCTGGGGCAAGGCCGCCAGCATGGCCGCCTCGTGAAGCTCAAGATCTTTCGCGTCTTTGCCGAAAAAGGCTTGTGACGCCGATTGAATGCCGTAGTTGTTCGATCCGTAAGGGATTTCGTTCAAGTATAGGGTGAGGATCTCTTCTTTCGAGAGCATTGCCTCGATTTCTAGGGCAAGGATCAGTTCTTTGATTTTTCGGTCGAAGGTTTTCTGGTTCGTTAGCAAGGCATTCTTGACGTATTGCTGCGTAATAGTTGAACCACCAACCCGTGACCCGGTGAAAACGTCGAGGACGATTGCTCGCGCCAGGCCCCGGAAGTCGACGCCGAAGTGATTGTAGAAGTTTCGATCTTCGGCAGTGAGCGTTGCCTGCTTGGCAATCTCGGGGATGTCATCTGACTTCAGAACGGTTCGCTTCTCTTCGCCATGGATCTCGAAGAGCAACTCGCCGTCGCGGTCAAGGATCTTCGTGGATTGCGCGGCTTGTCGCTTCCGAATTTTTCCTGGGGTCGGGAGGTCTTTTGAGTACCAAGCAAAAAGCCCCGCCACTAAGAGGACTGCGGCAGCTCCGCCAATTTTTACTCCTCGCCACAGGGTTTTCTTCTGAACGGTGCGTCCGAAGAGCCGAACTGTTCCGGATTTCGACGATGAGCCATGAGGCGAATGGGGTGCACGACGACGGCGAAATTTCATAAAAATATCACGCATATTGCGTTCCTCTGTTCTTCTGAAATTATCGTATGGTAGTCGTTCCGGTGGGCCCTTGTCAATCGCTGCCACCTGAAGGTGTTTATTTTACCAGATAGAGCGGTATACTTGACGGCAAGGACAGCGCCGGAAGGATCTATGGCACGAACCCACTGGGAGCTTGCGCTCGACACTATCTATCCATCAGCGGAGAAACTTCAGAGAGCGCTGAGCGCGCGTCCGCTCAGGGTCTATATCGGCCTTGACATTACTGGTCCGACCATTCATATCGGCCATGGTTCAACGTTGCGGATACTTCGTGACTTGCAGGACCAAGGCCACCACGTCATCCTCCTGTTCGGAGATTTCACCGCGCTGGTCGGTGACCCGACTGGGAAGGATGTGACCCGCCCGTTGCTCTCTACGGAAGACATTGAAGAGAACCAGCGCACGTACACCGCACAACTCCCGACAATCCTCGATATTGAGCGTGTTGAGTTCCGCAGTAACAGTGAGTGGTACCGTGATCAGGGCGCGGCCGGCACGCTCGAGCATTTCTTGCGGTCGGTGGGTACTCACTTTACTGTGCAGCAGCTTTGGGAACGCGATATGTTCCAGGAACGCCAGCGACAAGGCCGGCCAGTGACCGTCACTGAGTTTCTCTATCCAATGCTTCAAGCCTATGATTCCATCATGCTCGATGCTGACGTCGAGCTCGGCGCTACCGACCAGACATTTAATATGCTTGCTGGCCGCGACCTGGCCCGGAAAGTCGCCGGCAAGGAAAAATTTGTCATCACTACCACCTTGCTGCGTGGTACCGATGGACGCAAGATGAGCAAGTCATACGGCAACTATATAGGGGTCACTGATCCTCCTGCCGACATGTTTGGCAAGTTGATGAGTGTGCGAGATGAGTTACTGAACGAGTACTTTGCCCTTGCTGCCGGGATTGATCCAGCTGAGCCCGAGATCGCCGAGCTTATTACTACTGATCCTCGATCGGCCAAGGCCCGGATGGCGCTCGAGGTCACCACCCTGTATCACGGGGCGCCAGCGGCCGAGGAGGCAGCACGGGCATTTGATCGGCAGTTCAGGGACAAAGAAGGCCCGGGCGAAATACCCGGGGCTACCCCGACCATTCAAGGGCAGCAGCGGCTCACGGCCTATCTGGTAGATCTTGGGCTGGCAGCTTCAAACTCTGAGGCAAGTCGCCTGATCGAACAAGGAGCGGTGGCGGTCGATGGCACCCCCATCAGCGATCCGTTTGCAGAAATTGGCGTACATCACGGGATGGTTCTTCGGGTCGGTAAGCGGCAGCATCGGCGGATTGAGCTCACGGATGACTAATTGGCTCCTTCCGGCATTCGTCATCACGCTCCGAGAAGTACTTGGTGATGAAGTTGTTCCGAGTATTGATATTGCCAAGAACCAGTCGGCGTGGGTGGCGGTTCCAGTCTTCGGTCTCGCGTCGACAACCGGTCAACCAGTGCCCGAAGTTGCTCAGAGCATTGCTGAGCAGGTCAGGCGGGCGCTTCCAGAAGCGAACGTCGAGGTGGCGGGAGGATACGTCAATGTTACCCCGAGTTCCGAGAGCGTCGAGGTGGCGCTTCGTCAGGCCGCCCAGCCAGACTATGGTGCCGGGACCGCTGGTTCAGGGCAAACGATCGTCATCGATTTCTCTTCTCCGAACATTGCCAAGCCAATGAGTATTGGCCACCTGCGCTCAACGATCCTTGGTGATGCATTGCGCCGGCTCCTTGAGTCTCAATCATACAATGTTGTGAGCATAAATTACTTGGGTGACTGGGGCACGCAGTACGGCAAGCTCGTCGTTGCCTACGCAGATACCTACGGGGACCTTGAGCCTCGTTCCGAGATTGGCATTAGAGAACTGTTTGACTTGTACGTCCGATACCATGCGGACAGCGAAGAACAAACCGCGCTCGACGAACGGGCTCGGGCGATGTTTAAGCGCTTAGAAGACGGTGACCCAGCAGTAAGGCAACTCTGGCAATTTTTCGTCGAGCGATCTGTCGAGGAGTTTCAGGCAATGTATGATCGCCTGAATGTCCAGTTCTCCGAGCCGCGTATGGGGGAGAGTGCCCACCGCGACCGCTTTGCGGCGGTGACTGAGCTAGTGAAGCGGCACGGGCACGCCGAGTCGAGTGAGGGAGCGATCGTGGTTCGGCTTGACGAGGAGCAAGCGCCTCTGATTCTCCAAAAGAGTGACGGCGCAACGACCTACGCTGCCCGAGATTTGGCAGCGCTCCAAGACAGGGTAGAGCGGTACCAGCCAGCGTCAGTTCTGTATGTTGTTTCGAATGAACAGACGCTTCATTTCGAGCAAGTGTTTGCCGTCGCGCGCCTAGTGGGTATCGCGCCAGATTCGGTGAGCCTGGAACACGTGAAGTTCGGTTTTGTCCGCCTTCCGGAAGGGAAAATGAGCACCCGCCACGGTCGAATTATCTTGTTGCAAGACGTACTTGATGAGGCAGTGCGTCGAGCCCGGACGGTCGTCGATGAGAAGAATCCAACGCTCGACCAAGAAGAGAGGTCAAGAATCGCTGAATCGGTGGGAGTTGGAGCAGTGAAGTACTTTGATCTGGCTCACGATCGTCATCACGACATCCTCTTCGATTGGGACCGAATCCTCTCTCTGAAAGGCGACAGCGCACCATACTTGCAGTACACGCTCGCGCGGGCTCAAGGGGTGTTACGCAAACTGAGTGCCAGCCCCACGCAGGGTAGGGAGGAGTCCCATGTCAGTCTCGAGGCCTCGTTGTGGCCAATGGCTCGTTTGATTGCAAAGTTTCCCGTTATAGTCACGCAGGCCGGAGCCGAGCGTGCCCCGCACCGGCTCTGCCAGTACCTCAACGAGCTCGCCGCCTCGTTCCACCGTTTTTATGAAGAGTACCCAGTGCTCAGCGCACCGGTCGAAGTTCAACCAGGGAGAGTTAGCATCGTGACTGCTGTTGCAAATGTGATGGAACGAGGCCTGGAGCTACTCGGAATTGACCCCGTCTCCCAAATGTGAGGAGAACGGGACTTGGAGGACCCGCCCGTCGCCCGTCAGCACATAGAAGAGCTCGGCTTGTTCATCAACGCTGACGGCGTGGAGTTCTTCTGCACCGTCAATGACATACTGTGCCGCAAAAGACCCCGATTTTGTTAGCGCAACGATCCGACGGCCCGAGAGTACGTAGACGTGCGTCCCGGTTCTTGATGTCACTATTGACTGAGCCGAGGTGAGGGGTTCAGCGAGTCCGCTCGGAGTAAATTCGGCACGCTGGCCGTTGCGATATCTCAGAATCTTGCCGGTATCGCTCACGACCCAAATGTCGCCGTCGATTGCCAGATCGACTGCTTGAGCGATCTCTGGCTGGGCTTGGGTATAAGCACTCGGAGAAGACAGCTCAGTACCTGACCCAGCAAGCTTCCAGATTGTCTCGGCGGTAGGCGACAGAACATAGGCATTCTCAAAGTAGGTCGCAAGTGCCACGCCAGACGGCCAGTCAGCATTGCCAGCTGCACGCTGGGCGGGCTGACTGTTCGGCTGCACGTACTCATATCCTTGGCCGTTTTCCGTCGCTACCAGCAGCCGACCGTCTTCAAATACAGCGAATGCCGTCGGCGTGCCAGTGGGGAGCGGAAGCTCAGTGTGTTCTTCCGTTGAGACAAATGTCAGGGCGGGTGCCAAGGCAACCACGCCACCCTGCCACTGGACGAGATCGGATGCTCCCTCGATGCGACCGAGCTCAGTGACCGACGTCAGTCGCTGGGTACCAGAGAGCTCGTCGGCAAGTGCCTGGGCATCGTCCAGAAGCTGGCGAGCGCCAGCGTCAACTGCCGTACCAAAGAGATTTGGTACGTTGTCCAGGATAGTGGCCAGGGCCGCTTGGGCATCGTCATGTTTCTTGAAGATCTGAGCAAGGCGAGCCTCCTCTAGGAGGTCTTGATACTCAGTGAGTTCGCTGGCAAGCTCCTGGCGCGAACGCTCCTGAGTTTGCTCTATGCTCAGGGCTCGAACATTGGCGATGAGGATCCACAGCAGGACCACTGCGACGAGCACCAATCCCAGGGAACGCCACTCCAGTCGAGGCATCCATCGTTCTAAGCTCCGAAGTCGTGTCACAAATCCGAGTGGGATTCGGCCTGGTGTCGTCGTGGAGGGCGGGATATCGGGTTGGGCGGACTGTTCTTGGTAGTTTCTGATGGTGTAGAGGGGTTGGCCGATGAGACTCTCGGCCTCATCTGGAGGAGCAAATGGTGGCGTGGGCGTTGAAGCAGGTGTCTGTGGCTGGGCCGGTTCAGGAGTTTTGCGGCCAGGCGCTCTGAACCGTTGGAGTTGCCCTAGTGTCCACTCTTTCGTTTGAGCAAAGCGTTGCTTGCCTCGGGGCAGTACCTGTCCGCGCATAACGCGGTCGACTCGGGAATCGGCTTCTTTCAGCCAGCTGCCGGCTGAGAGTACTGCGGTGCGAGCTTGGTCAAGAGCGAGATTGCCTCGAGTTGTCCACTGGCCAATGCCGGTGGCGTCGACCAGCAGGGTGGCAGGCTGATGGGGCGGGCGCTGCCCAGGTCGGTTTGGTTGGTAGCTGAGAGCGATTGCGTTCACCCATCGGCCGTGCTTGGCCCGTAAGAGATTTGTCAGCCAGGTGGCCGCTTCCGCAACACTGTCTGCCTGGAGGACATGTTTTGCCATCTCCTGCTCGGTCACAACTTTGTAGAGGCCTGAGCTGACAAAGAAGAGGTGATCTTCTGGCTCGAGAGGCGCCGAAAGAACGGCACCGAACGTTTTTCCTATAGTACCTGGTCCGGGTGGCCGCTCAAAGATCGGTGAGGATTTGCCACTTCTGACCAACCAACCATGGACCGTACCAACGCCGGCAACATGGATCTCTCCCGGGAGCGCCAGGGCGAGGACCGCGTGAAGGCGGGATGGCCAGTCGGGATCCTCGGCTTGGGAAAATTGCTTCAAGGTTTCATTGACCTGTCGGAGCGATTCCTCGAAAGCAGCGAGACGGTCTTCGCGGTCGTCTCGAAAGTACTGCCTCGCGAGAGTATTAATCAGGGTTTGACCAATCTGGGCATTGGTCTGCCATGACTGTTCAATCTCAACCAATGCAAACAGAACCCCCCTGGTAGCGTGCTCTCGTTCTGGCTCTTTGACTTGGACAGTTATGTAGCGGTCAGCAAGTCGCGCGCCAGTAGTAATCTTGATGTAGGAAAAATCCTCGAGCACCATCATTCCTCGAGTCGCCTAGCCGACCCTTATTCTATCACGCCTTACGGCGCGAGTCGGAATGTTTCTCGAACGAGCTCTCTCAGTACCGGTGCGGCGTGAGGTCCAGATACCGTTGTTACCAGGTTCCGATCGGTGTCCAGCAAGAAGAACTGGGGCAGGCTGGTGATGGCGTAGTCTTCAAAAAAGTCGGCGGAGGGCTTATAGGAACTGACTTGGTACTGGCCTTGCCTGAGGTAGAGTTCGTCGAGCTGATCAGGCTCCATCGTCGAGAGTGGTGCGAACTGTACCTCGTCGACGAAGTCTTGCGCAACTTCGGCAAAGATTTCTAATTGCTGCGCCGCAAGGGTATTCCACTTACTGTAGACCATCAAGATGAGCGGAAGATCTGGATTTATTTGGCCGAAGAAGCTCGTATCGCTCTGTCCCGAGGTATGAGCAAGGAAGTCGGGAGCAGGCTCGCCAGGTGTTAATAGCTCGAACTCCGGTGCCGTGGCGACAGACACCGGGAAATTATTTGTTGTCCCGCTCGTTTGGAAGAGCGAGGCAAGTTGCTCAAGGAGCGAGCCGGAGGGAGCAAGATTCACCGTCGCCGAAACGACGCTTTGGTCTTCGAGGTGTGCGATCAGGGAGCGGACCGTTTGGTAGCCAGGACTTTCGACCCGGAGGAAGAACTGGCCTTCGGGGAGGATGAGGGAAAAGTTGCCAGAGACCACAAACGGATTGACCTGGGCAAGCGCGGCTCCATCCCAGATTTCGAAGGCTCCGGTCGCAACATCTCGTTCATAGACGGTGATCAGTGCATCGAGTGGCGTACCAGTCTCGGCATCGCGTACGACCGATTGATCCGAGACAATGACCGTATTGATCTCGCGAGTATAGCTACCTTCTGGGCCGGTTACCTCGCCGGCCAGGGCGAAGGTACCTGGTTCAGGAAAAATAAAGGTCGTTACCCATAACTTGAGTGCCGGGTCGAAAGTCATTGGATAGCGTACGCCGGTAGTCGTATTGACTAGGCTGGCACTGGTGGCACCGATTGCTTCAAGATGCAACGTTTGCGGCTCGTTGATCACCGCCTGGACGACGCCGTTCTTTGCTAGGGGTTGGCTTTGGCCAGGGACGGTGAATTGGTTGGCACCAAAGATCAATGTTCCCCCTACTGTTGGTGTCGGTGCAGGCAAAGAGATTGCGGCAGGAATGACAATTGGTCCGGCCGGTGGGACAACCAACGGCGGAAGTGCTGGCGGAAGTGCTGGCGGAAGTGCTGGCGGAGTACTGATGGTAATCGTCACCACGGCCGTATCACAGAGTCCGTCGTTGTCACAGGCCTGGTACGTGAAGGAGTCAGTACCCACGAATCCAGTGAACGGGGCATAAGTAACGAGACCAGTCCCAGAGTCGATCGCAGTCACGGATCCAGATACCGGCGTAGCGGTGATCGTGATGGTGCTGGGCACCAGCGTTCCGTCGACATCGAAGTCGTTTGCAAGGACGTCGATGTCGACGGGCGTATTGAGGGGCGTGGTCCCGGCATCGTCGTTGGCAACTGGGGGCGCCAGGGCATCGATCGCTATCGTCACCACGGCCGTATCACAGAGTCCGTCGTTGTCACAGACCTGGTACGTGAAGGAGTCAATGCCGGAGAATCCGGGGTTCGGCACGTAGGTTGCTTCACCAGTTGCACTGACCAGAGTGGCGACATCGCCGTTGGTTGGCGGAACAGTCACGATGGTCGTTGACGGAACCAAGAACCCATCGATGTCGCTGTCGTTTGCCAAGAGATCAATTGTGACGGGGGTGTTCTGGTTGGTGACGGCGTCGTCATTGGCTATCGGCGGAATTGGGGGTGGCGGAACGATGCTGATGGTAACAAGGGCGCTGTCACAAAGATTATCATCATCACAGACTACGTAGGAAAAGGTATCAGTCCCGGAGAAATTGAGGGTGGGTTGGTAGCTAACAATGCCATTGGTCGGGTTAATGCCAGAGATGGTGCCGTTTGTTGGGAAGCTGGTGATTGTGACGGTACTCGGGATGAGGCTGCCATCTGCATCCGAGTCGTTGGCGAGAACATCGATCGCCACTGCGGTATTGAGATCTGTGCTACTGGTGTCGTCGTTGGCCACCGGTGGTAGTAAGACAACGACTGGCTCAACAACGATTGTCACGACCGCCGTATCACAGAGTCCGTCGTTGTCACAGACTTCGTACGTAAGAGTATCGATGCCCGTAAAACCTGGGCTGGGCTGGTAAGTCACTTGGCCCGTTGTGAGGTTGACGTTGGCGACGGTTCCATTCACAGGCGCCACCGTCACGGCGACGGTTGAAGGATCAATTGTCCCATCCAAGTCAGTATCGTTGGCTAAGATATCCACTGCGACCGGCGTGTTGACCGGGGTCGTGTTAGTGTCATCAAGCGCTGTCGGTGGGGCAAGGATGGTAATCGTCACCACGGCCGTATCACAGAGTCCGTCGTTGTCACAGACCTCGTACGTAAAGTTGTCAATGCCGGAGAATCCCGGATTTGGTTGGTACGTGATTGCCCCGGTTGCCAGATTCACAGTGGCAATCGTGCCGTTCGTCGGGTTGCTTACCACTGTCACCGTACCTGGAACCAACGTCCCGTCCGGATCACTGTCATTGGCCAAGACATTGACCGTCACCGGTGTTTCGACCGGGGTGGTAGCGCTATCGTTATTTGCCACTGGCGGCTCTAGGACCGGCTCGTCCACTGAGACTGCTACCGTCGCCGTATCACAGAGTCCGTCGTTGTCACAGACTTCGTAGTCGAAGAAATCAACACCGGTGAATCCAGTATTCGGCTGATACGTCACTTCGCCAGTCGTCGCATTGATTCCGGCAATCGTGCCGTTCGTCGGGTTGCTTACCACTGTCACCGTACCTGGAACCAACGTCCCGTCCGGATCACTGTCATTGGCCAAGACATTGACCGTCACCGGTGTTTCGAAGGGAGTGCTCTCGGCGTCATCGTTGGCGAGAGGCGGCGCCTTGACCGTCACTGTCGCCACCGCCGTATCACAGAGCCCATCGTTGTCGCAGACTTCGTATTCAAACGTATCTGTACCGAAGAATCCGGGGTTTGGTTGGAAGGCGATCTCACCGGTACTTGAGCTCACGCCCGTGATGGTTCCATTCGTAGGCAAAACAGTCACCGTCACCGTACCTGGAACCAACGTCCCGTCCGGATCGATGTCGTTAGCTAAGACGTCAATGGTCACCGGAGTATTCATCACCGTTTCTGCTACATCATCCTCTGCGACTGGCGGCTCATTCGGATCGCCGGCTCCGCAGCCGAGGTTTAAGTTCGTAATGCCACCCGACTCTCCATGGAGAATTTCAAGCTTCTGAACACCACCGATACCACCGAATGATATCGTTTGAACTGAGCTGTCACCTTGGTTCGGTATGCTGGCAGTGGCAACGAGAGTGCCAGACCCGTCGTAGGCTCGGGCGGAGCCGACAGGACCAGAGTCTTTGTCTACGAACGTGAATGAATTGATAACCCGATCGTGGTCAAAGCGGTAGATGTGCTTGCCGCCACGCGCGCTGTCATTTGGTATGTCAACCAGGGTATCGTTGTTCGCGTCAGTAATATTTTCGGGAATGATCGCCAAGTTCCCAATACCAACTTGTAAGTCTGGGTCTGGGGTCCCAGAGGCATTGGAATTAAAGACAATGAGAGCGTTTGGCCGACCTGCGTTGGCAATCGCTGAGATATGAATGCCGCTAGCGGCATATTGCTCAGCCAGGATCGTACCATGAGGCAAGCCAGCAAAGTTGAGAATGAGATTCTGACACGCTCCTGACCCGGGCGTTCCGCAACCTTCAATGGTCTCGTTTGGATGACTGTTGCCGGGATGACCGGGCCGTTGGTCGGCTTCTAGGCGGATGGTGTCGCCATGAGCTGCGACCGTCACAACCAGCGACTGGCCACCTGCGAGCTGGAAAGTCTGCGATTGCTCAAGGATCCCATTCCGGTACACCCGGTACGTGCTTGGGCCGTCCATATCGCCATTGCCCGCTTCTCCGGTATTCTTGATCGTAAAGACCGCATTTGGGGCGGTGCACTGACCTGAGACCTCAACGCTTGAGC